>PXQR01000111.1:27453-80342 GCA_003021235.1 Halobacteriales archaeon QH_6_64_20
CGCAGGTCGATGAAACACAGCAGGTGTGTTCGGGCTTCAAAGGGCAGGAGCCGCCGCGAGAGGGGCTCGACCGCGGCGGCTCACCCGAAGGAGGACGGACACGCTGGACGGGAGAGCAGGGTGACGAACTGACGCTCGTCGCGGCGTGCCGCGACGTGCTTCGGGTGGTATCCGCAGAGGAAGGAACTGACTACGACGAGGACTTAGCACCGGTGATCGAGGAGGCAGGCGACCTCTCCCAGCGGCTGGGAGAGGTCTGGACTGACGGACTGCCCGCCTACCAAGGCATGGATCACGATCACCGAACCGTAATTCACGACGAGCGATACGTCTCGCCCGAAGGAGTGCATACGAATCAAGTCGAGTGTCTCTGGTCACTGGTACAGCCGTGGTTGGCGAAATTCCGCGGCCTCTCTAAGCGGGCTTGGAGCAGGCCGCTCGCACCTACGGCTTTCTCCGGTCGCTGAACCTTACCGGAGCACCGATTCACGGCCTCGTTGACTGCATCGCCGTCGATGTATTCCGCTAGACTACCGAAGAGCGTTACGGTAACTCATTAAATCACGGCTGACAGAGCACTAGTACTAAAGCCGCCTCGCGAGGCCCGTGAGCAGATGACGAAAGACGCCTTCGGCGTCTTTTGAATCACCTCACTCTCTCGAACCACGAGCGAGGAAACCCGAGGTCGAAAAAAGGTGCGCGGGACCGGATTTGAACCGGGGCGAGACAATCACCCTCGCTCCGCTCGGGTGCTGCGACTCGCTCGCTTCAAATCGCGCTCCTGCTCGTTCGTCGCGTCGCTCCTCACTGCGCGGGACCGGATTTGAACCGGCGGACCCCTACGGGACAGCGTCCTAAGCGCTGCGCCGTTGACCTGGCTTGGCTACCCGCGCACGGCGGGCGCTTCCGGCGAACGAAGCAAGAACCTGTCGGCTTCCCGGCCCCTCCTCCGCTTACTGTCCGGTCAGGCGCTCTCTGATCGCGTCGGCGAGCCCATCGGGATCGGAGACCGTTTCCAGGGCTTCTACTTCGTCGCCGACTTCGAGGACACCGCCTTCGGCGACGCTCGCACAGATCCCGCCGCGCTCGTTCTTGAGCGCGCGGGCCACGCCGCTCTCGCCGGCGACCTGCTCGACGTGGGCACACGGCGGCCGCGGCCGGGTTCCCTCGAAGAGAACGTCGCCGACGCGGAACTCGGCGTTCAGTAGATCGTGGACGGACACGCCGCTCGTGACGACGTTTCGGCGGTGACGGCCGTCCGAGAGGTCGATGTCGTACTCCTCGCGGATCTCGGTTATCGCCTCGCGCTCGATGAAGGTCACCTCGCACTCGTCGAGCCCCGAGTAGTAGCCGGTGCCTTTCATGTACCGATCACCCTGCAATCCCTGACGCGAGACGGCCTCGATCTCTCCTACCTCCTCCATCGGGGCCGATCCCTCGGGGGTGGTGAAGATCGTCTCGACGACGCCCGAGGGTATCTCCTCGTCCGCGTCGGTCGTCGCCTCGCTCTCGGTTTCGGTTTCCGTTCCGGCCATGTAATCGGATCGGCCGCTCGGGACATAAGGAGTTCGTCGCGGCTTCGAGGTCTCGGGCCACGAGAAGGGTTTAAGCGCGTCGCCTGCCGACAGGAAGTGTGTTTCGAGCGCGCGATCAGGTCGCGAACGAACGCTGGCTCGCCGAACTCGACGGCGCGGCGGACGCCCTCGATCTGAGCGCCGAGGCGCGCGAACGCGCGACCGATCTGTTCCTCTCGACGATCCCGGCCGAGGACCGCTCGAAACGTGCAGTCCTCGCCGCGAGCCTGTATGCCGGGGCGCTCATCGCGGGGGATCGACGCTCACAGGGCGCGGTCGCCGACGCCGCCGGGGTGTCCCGGCTGACAGTTCAAAAACGCTGGAAGCCCCTTCTTGGGGAGGCCGGCCTCGAACCGCCGACCTGGTAGTTCCGAACCGCAGGCCCGCGACGGGCGAGGGCCGCACACACGGGAGCTGACCCGCGATACGTTCGAGAGGGGTCGATTCGCTCCCGCGTTCCTGTGGGGTTTATGTTTCCGCCCGAGGACTCGCCTCCGTTCTACTCGGCGACCTTGGTTCGACTCTCGCGCTCGGGCGTGAGGGTGCCGTGCTCGTCGATCTCGCCGTTGACGATTCGCGTCGAGGAGATGCGTTCGCCGTCCTCGGCGGGGACGTGATCGACGATCTCGATGCGGAGCGGGTCGAGTCCCTCGGTACGGCGCAGGTCGTTGACGCGTTCCGCGCCCTCTGCGGTTTCGGGCGAGACGACGAGGACGTCGAACTCCGGTTCAGTTGCGATCCCGGTGGGTTCGGTGAGTTCGCGGATCTCGACGTCCCGATCGTATTCGTCGGCCAGCGAGTCGAGTTCGGCAGCGAGGTCGCGCTGGCGCTCGTCGAACGAACGGATGAAGCGGTTCTCGTGGCGGGTCTCGGGTGCCAGGTCGTCGCTCGTCAGGCCGACGGTTACGTCCCCGAGTTCGAACGCCCGCTCGAACAGGCGTCGGTGACCGTCGTGTACCGGATCGAACGTCCCGCCCAGCGCGACCTTCATACCCTCACCGGGCGGTCCGGCGGCTTAGTGCCTTCGGCCTGCGTTTCGCTCGTCGCTCGCGCTATCCGGCGCGCCCCCGTACCGACGTTCGCCCCTTGTCGTCACTGTCGCTCGTCGTCATTGTCACTGCTACTGCTACGGTCATTGTCACCGCCGTCGTCGCCTGATTTCAGCCGTGTTCCGGCCGTCCGCGAGCTTCCGACCCCTCCCTCACTCGCTTTCGTCGCCGCTCTCGCGCCCGCCGTCTTCGTCCGCGTCGTCCGTTTCGCTCGCCTCGCTCTCGGCGCTCCCCTCGTCCGTCGTCGTGTCGCGTTCGGTGCGTTCGCCCTCGATCTCCTCGACGTCGATCCGTACGGGGGGACTGTCGTCGCTGGCCGACCCTGCCCCGAAGTATCGATCGAGATCGAGTCCGTCGGGGAGTCCGCCGTCACGCCCGCCGACTACGTCGGTCAGCACGTCGCTCGGCTCGACCGCGGCGTACTCGGACTCATCGGCCGATCCGTCCTCGTCCGTTTCGCTCGCCGTGCCCGCGTTCGCGTCTCCCGCGGGTCCCCGGCGCGAAACGACCCCGCGTGCTTCGAGCGTCTCCAACGCGTCACGGGCGGCCTGCGGGTACAATCCCGCTTCCTCGGCTACCTGTTCGGGGGTGCTCCAGGGCCGCCGTCGCACGGCGAGGTAGACCCGTACGTGTGTTTCCGTGCCCAGTCCTCGCGAGAGCAGACCGACGAGAGTTCGATCGAGCCGCTCGAACAGGCTTTCAGCACCCGAACCGCCGCGATCGACTTCGGTACTCTCGTCCGGTCGGCGCTCGACGTCGGGACCCGGTGAGCCGGTCTCGACGTCGATCTCGACCCCGTCGTCACCGCTATCGGCTCCGTCGGCGTCGCCGTCGCCGCCGTCACCGCCATCGGTCGCATTCGTCACGTCGCCTTCGTCATATCCCTCTCCGCCGGTCGAGATCGGGATCTCAGCGCCCGGCTCCGGAGCCGATTCGGATTCGTCGTCCGCGGGTCCCGCGTCCGTGTGCTCGTCGTCGCTCATAGCGAAGCGGAGGTGCGTGAACGCTAAAGGCTTGACCCCGCTGTTACCCTCGGCTCGTCGTCCGCCGTTCCGTAGCTCGCGTCCGTTCGCGGCGCGCGTTCCCCTCGCTCGCCGCCCGCGGGTGGCCCGGACCCGTGTCCCCCGTTATGATCGCCGCCACCGATCGGGATCACGACTCCAGCCGAAGCGCCCGACAGAGGTCGTCGAGGCCCTCGGCGTCGAGCAAACGGCGCTGTCTCGCCGCCCCGCTCCCCCGGTCGTAGAGTTCGCCGATCCCCGAGACGCCGAGACGCTCACACTCGCGCTCGACGACCTCTCCCAAACCCACTTCGCCGGTCGTCTCGCGGTCGATGAAACTCGCCTCGTACCCATGGCGCATCGCGCGCCACTTGTTCTCGTCGAGCACCTCCCGGCGGTGATCTCGACTCCGTTCGCCGTCCTCGTAGCGTGCGGCGAGATCGGACACGAGCGCGCCCGCGTACTCGACGAACGCCTCTACGTACTCGGGATCGCGCTGGCCGTCGGGCGCGCGGATCTCGACGGTTCCTAATTCGGTGTGCGGACGGACGTCGTACCACAGCTCCCCCCGGTCGGCGATCGAGCCGTGCTCGAGCATCAGTCGCTCGAAGCGCTCGAACTCCTCGAAGGAAGCGAACGACGTGGGCATCCCGGTGTGGGGCAACGCCTCGAAGATCTTCGCGCGGGCGGAGGCAAGCCCCGTATCGAACCCGTTCCAGTACGGCGAGTTCGCCGACAGCGCGAGTAGAACAGGTAAGAACCAGCGGATCTCGTTGGCGACCCACATCGCTTTTTTGGCGTCGTCGACGCCGACGTGGACGTGGACCCCGGCGGTGGTGTTTCGGTGCTGAGGGTACTGGATCCGATCGAGTTGAGAGCGATAGCGGGGTTTCCGGGCATGATCGAGTTCGCGCCACCTCGCCGCCGGGTGCAACCCGGCCCCCGCGATACCGTAGCCGTGGGCCTCGGCGTGGGCGAGCAAGGCCGCTCGCACCTCCCGAAACACCTCCAGGGCCTCCGCGACGCCGCTACAGGTCGGCGTCTGGGTCTCGATGATACATTTAAATAGTTCGTGATCGAGTCTGTCTTCCAGGATCTCGGGCGGTTCGGTCTCGTAGACGAGTTCGTCGGTACCTGACGTCGGGTAGCCACGATCGTCGACGACGTAGAACTCCTCTTCGATTCCGACGGTACCCATCCGATCGAACGGATCGTCCGACCCCTCGTCCATCCCGCGTACCTAACGTGTGACCCGGTTAAAGCGTTCCTGTGTCCGTCGTCCTCGCCGCCACCGTCGGTAGGTCTCGCACACCGGCTTGCTCTCGATTCTCTCGGCCCGCTTTCCGAGCACGCTACCGGGGCCGCGCGACGACCGCGAGGTGATCGGCGTGAAACGGCTCTAAGGACCGGGTATCGAGGACTTCGTAGCTCTCGCGCAGATCGGCGAGCACGCCTTCGAGTTGTCGCGCAGGAACCGCCGGTTCGCCCGTGCAACGCGGGCCTGCCCGCGGGTTGCGACGTCCTGGACGATCGCGTCGACCGGCTCGACGACGTGCCCGTAGGTTTCGGGTTGCCGGGCGTCTTTGAGCAACGGAAAGAGGTTCGGGCGCTCCTCGGCGACACCCACGAGATCGCGGGTCGGCCGGGCGGCGAACTCGACGGCGTACACGGCGTTAGAGAAGTCGGCGACGTGGCTCGCGGTCGTTCCCGACGCCGCGCCGAGGTACAGCACCTTCTCGTCGCCCGCGAGCCTGAGATCCAGCCCCTGCTCGTACATCGCGCCGACCTTCGATCGTCGGGCGTCCCAGAGACGCCACTCGCCACTGCTCGGCTCGCCGTAGACGGGTGCGCCCCGCGTCGCGAGCCTCGATTCGCCGTCGAATCCCCGATAGGTGACACCCGCCGGAAGGGGAGGTGAATCCCTCGACGCGCCATCGTTATCGTCGCTCACGATCGCGACTCGCCTCCTCCCCGCTCGTCGCGCGCCCGAATGCGTTCGATACGCGCGTCGAGCTCGTCGTCGAGTTCGGGACGGCGATCGCCGGAGTAGTAGTCGACCCGGGCGGCGATGGTCAACTTGCCCGCGAGCGCCCGGGCGGCCGACCCACGATGCTCTCGGCTCGTGCCGCGGACGTACTCGTGGGTGTAGATGATCCCGTGTTTCGGCGACGGGGCCTGCCCGCGTAGGTGGGCGAACAGGGCCTCTTCGGCACCCAAGACCTGGAGGGTGCCGCTCGGCTTTCGCGCGAGGGGCTTCAGCCCGCCGGCGAGCGCGATCAGCCGCGCCGCGAGCACCGGTCCCGCCAGTGCCGCGAGGTTCGGCGCGACGTCCCCTGCTACGCGCTCGACGAACGCCCGGAGCCGGATAGCCTCCTCGTCGAGCGCGACGACCCGGGCGGCGAGGTCGATCAGCCGTTCGTCCGCCGGCTCTCGGGGATCGCGCTCGGCGACCGTGCGGGCACCCTCGATACCCGGCTCGGCCGCCTCGAACCGGCTTCCGGCCCACTCGGCGACCCGTTCGGCGAGTTCGTTCGCAGTACGGTCGGCGTCGTCCATCGCTCGAACGGCGTGGATCAGTTGCTGATCGTCCGCACGCTCGCGCTCCGTGGCCGCCGCGCGGGCTGTTCCACGAGTCGCCGCGCCGAGCGCGTCGTAGTACTTTGCTTCGCTCGCGACGAACCCGGACTCGACGGCGAGCGCGGGCCACTCTCGGGGCATGTCGGCCGCCCTCGACTCGATGGCGTTCCGGGCGGCCTCGGTGTCCCCCCGATCCAGGCCGTCGAACCACCCCTCGTGTTCGCTCGTTCGCTCGGTCATATACTGCTTCGACGGCGAACTCCCATAGCCGTTCCCAACGCTGCCGGGGACCCACAATCGAACGCCCCTCGTCGATAGCTCGCCGGGGCCTCCCTTCGAGTCGGGTTAGGCTCCTCGCGTCGAACCAGCAGCAAACCCCGGTACCGTGGCCGAGAGACGCGGGATACTTGCCTCCGTGTCCGATAGACCGCGATCATGGCGGACGAACACGGCGGGTTCGAGGACGTTCGCGAGAACGTCGACGGCCACCCGATGTGGAGCCTATTGGCCTACGCGAAGCGCTACTGGCCGCGGCTTACAGTGGGTGTGCTCGCCGCCTTCTGTACGCGGTTCGCCCGGCTCATACCCCCGATCGTCGTCGCCGCCGCGATCGACAGGGTAGTACTCGGGCCCGGTGAGCCCGGACTACTCGCTAGCGTCGGGGTGCTCCCCGCCGTCTCGATTTCGGGGTCGGCCGCTCGACTGGCGCTGTTAGAACGGCTCGTCTTCATCGCGGTGCTCGCGTACCTCGTGCGATCGCTCGCCCGTTTCGGCTCGCGCTACCTGCTGCAGGCAACTGCCCAGAAGATCCAGCGCGATCTCAGGAACGATACGTACGATCACCTCCAGCACCTCTCGATGGATTTTTTCACGAACCATCAGACCGGCGGGATGATGTCGATCCTCAATAGCGACATCAACCGGCTCGAACGCTTCCTCAACACCGAGTTCCGCCAGCTCATCCGCGTCGTCGCGACCGTCGGCGGCATCGGGATCGTCCTCTGGTTTTATTCCCCGAAGCTCGCGCTGATCGCGCTCGCCCCGGTACCCGTCATCGGGATCGCGAGCGGCTACTTCCTCTCGTGGATCGAGCCCCGGTATCAGTCGATCCGCGAGACGGTTGCCCGGCTGAACACCCGTCTGGAGAACAACTTAGGCGGGGCGGCGGTCATCAAGACGTTCGATCGGTACGCCTTCGAGCGAGGGCGGGTCGGGGCACAGAGCCAGGCGTACCACGACGAGAAGATCGCCGCCCTGCGGCTTCGACGGGCGTTTTTCGCCGCGCTTCGACTGCTCACCGGCGTCGTGTTCGTGCTCGTGCTCTACGTCGGCGGCGCGGACATCGTCAACGAGTCCCCTGGAGCGCTCTCGGCCGGGACGTTCGCGCTCTTTTTCCTCCTCTTGCGCCGGCTCTACTCACCGATGCGCCGGGTAGGCAAATCGGCGAACAAATACCAGCTCGCGAAATCGAGCGCCGAACGGGTGTTCGGATTGCTCGGCCAGGAACCGACCGTGACCGGACCCGCCGAGCCGCACCGCCCGGAGCGGATCGACGGCAATGTCGCCTTCGATTCGGTTTCGTTCGCCTACGACGACAGCGAATCGGTGCTTCGGGACGTCTCGATCGACGTACCCGCGGGCGCGACGATCGGGCTCGCTGGGCCGAGCGGGGCGGGCAAGTCCACCCTGCTCAAACTACTCGCGCGGCTCCACGATACTAGCGAGGGCGAGGTCCGGATCGACGGCGTCGACGTCCGGGAGTACGATCTCCAGGCGCTCCGCGCGGAGGTCGCCGTCGTCGAACAGACCCCGTATCTCTTCTCGGGCACCGTCGCCGAGAACATCGCGTACGGCGACCGTGACCTGCTGACCGAGGAGTGGAGCGAGGACAGGGACACCCCGGCCCGCGAACGGGTGATCGAGGCCGCGAGAGCCGCCGAAGCCCACGCGTTCATCGAACGACTGCCCGACGGCTACGACACCTTCGTCGGCGAACGGGGGGTCAAGCTCTCGGGCGGCCAGCGCCAGCGCGTCGCCATCGCCAGGGCACTGTGCAACGACCCGGCGATCATCGTCTTCGACGAGGCGACCTCCGACGTGGATACCGAGACCGAAGGCCTCATTCAGGCGAGCCTCGACCGGCTCATCGAGGATCGAACGGCGTTCGTGATCGCCCATCGCTTGTCTACGATCAGGGATGCCGATCGCATCGTCGTCATGGACGACGGCGAGATCACCGAATCGGGAACCCACGCCGAACTGCTGGGAGAGAAGGGTGACTACGCCGCCCTCTGGCGCGCACAGGCCGACGAGCACCGTGCGGAAGCGGTGGCCGACGACTAACCTCGAGCCCGTTCGATCGCTACGAACGAGCGAGGCATCGACTGCGCTCGTGCTCTCGGTGCCGTGCTACGACCGGCGGAAAAGAGCGATCGGCACGATCCCGAAGGCGGCTCAGTTCTTCAGGATTATCTTGTCGTCGCCGACGGCATCGATCTGGTCGTCCTCGATCGGATTGGTGTTCTCGCCCGACGTGTCGCCGAAGCCGAGGCGGGATTTGATCTCGTCGGTGGTATCGGGATCGAACTCGACCCACGCCGTGTCGTCCTCGACCTCGGCGACGACGCCGATCTGATCGTCGCGCGGACCGACGACTGGCTTGCCCTCGTCCTCCTGCGTGATGTTCTTCGGCATTACGTCCCGATTCCGGCTTTCGTGTGTTAATACCTATGGCCCGCTTTCGCAAGCCGTTGTTGTGTCTTAGCTACCGTACGCCGTTTCGCTCGAACGGCCGGACGAGACGCTTACTCGAACGCTTCGAACGGCTGTTCATACACGTCACAGTAGTGCCTCGACCGACACGGCCGGGGACCTTCGGAGCGCTCGTGGACCCTCTTAACCCGACCTGCGACTGCGAGTCAGCCGTGGTCACGACCGAACCAGCGTCGAGCGCGTCGCAGCGTGGCGACAACGGCTCGGGGACTGCCGCGGTACCAACCTTTGTTAGCCGGGCTGTCGTGCGGACGATATGTACGCCGTTACCGTCCGCGATCGGTTCATCGCGCAGTACTTCCTCACGGTACCTGACGCCGGCCCGGAGGGCGAACCGCACTCCCGGGAGTACGGCATCGAACTCGCCTTCGAGGGTCCCGAGCTCGGCACTTATGGATATCTCCTCGACATCGACGAGGCGAAAGCCGCCCTCGAAGCGATCGAGGAGCGCTACGGCGACCGGCTCATCAACGACCTCCCGGAGTTCGAGGACACGAACCCGAGCGTCGAGCGCTTCGCCCGCGAGATCGCGAGTCGAGTGATCGAAACGATGGATCTCGAAGGTGTCGGGACGGTCGAAACCCTTCGCGTTACGCTCCACGAGGACGAAAGCGCGTGGGCGGCCTACGAGCGATCGGTCGCATGACTGCGAGGTTCGAATGAACGTCGGCTTCGTCGTCTACGGCGACATCGAAACGACCTCCGGGGGGTTCCTCTATGATCGGAAGTTGATCGAGGGCCTGCGCGAGCGCGGCGACACGGTTCAGATCCTCGAACTGCCCTGGCCGAGCTACCCGCGGGGACTGTACGAGGGGTTCGTCGCAAGGCTCGATCGGTTCGTCGCCAGCTTCGACGTCCTCCTCCAGGACGAACTCGCTCATCCGACACTGTGGGGGCTCAACGCCCGACTCCGGCGACGGTGTGACGTACCGATCGTTTCGGTCGTTCACCACCTGCGTTGTAGCGAGGCCCATCCCCGCCCGGAGCGGGCGTGCTACCGGGCCGTCGAACGACGCTACCTCGAAACCGTGGACGCGGCGGTCTGTAACAGCGTCTTCACCCGCGAGAGCGTGACCGACCTCGTGCCCCTGCCGACCGTGATCGCCCCGCCGGCGGGAAACCGCTTCGATCCCGCGATCAACGCCGACGCGATCACCACACGCGCTCACCACGGCCCCCTGGAGGTCTGCTTTCTCGGGAGTATCGTTCCTCGGAAGAACCTCCACACGCTGATCGAAGGACTCGCGCGCCTGCCCGACGAGCGCTGGCGATTGCGGGTCGTCGGCGATACTGGCGTCGATCCGTCGTACGTCCGACGCGTCCGCCAGGTGGTTACACGATCGGGTGTCGGCGATCGAGTTTCGATGTTAGGGGCGCTCGGCGACGACGCGCTCGCAGGCGTTCTTCGCGGAAGCCACCTACTCGCGATCCCTTCAATCCACGAGGGCTTCGGCATTGCCTATCTCGAAGGGATGAGCTTCGGCTTGCCGGCGCTCGCGACGACCGCCGGGGGCGCTCGCGAGGTCGTGGCCCACGGCGAGACGGGCTATCTGTGTTCGCCGGGCGACGTCGAAGGGATTTCCCGCCGAATACGAGCGCTCGCCGACGATCGCGAATCACTCGCGGAGATGGGCGTCGCGGCGCGCGAGCGCTACGAGGCTCATCCGACGTGGGCCGAGAGCGCGACGCGGGTCGGACGGTTCCTCGATCGGGTCGTGAGCGAGACGGGACGGGAGGACACGAACGGCGACGACGGTGACGGCGGCGACAGTAAGAACGATGAGCATGGCCGGAACGCCAACCGCCGGGATCGACGCCGGCATACGGGGGGACGACGTGCCCTCGCTTGATTCGGATTACCCGCGATACTTGGCGACGAAACGCACCGTCGACGACCGGGCGGTGAACGAACGAGTGCTCCGCCGACTCGCAACCGAATTGAGCGGCCGAGACCGACTCCGCGTGCTCAACCTCGGAGCCGGGATCGGCGGCGCGATCGAACGGCTGATCGAGCGCGACGTCTTTCCGGCCGACGCCGAGATCTCCTGCGCCCTGGTCGATGTCCGCGAGGCGAACGTCCGGGCCGCTCGCGAACGGCTTCCCGAGTGGGCGCGCTCGCAGGGGTACACTGTCAGCGAACTCGCCGACGACCCCGATCCCGATTCGGCGTTCGACCTCGACTCCGATTCCGATCCCGGCTCCGACGGCGACGGTAGGGACGGCGAACGGGACGGGGGGAGTCCCCGAATACGGATCGAGACCGGCACTCGGGAGATAGATTTGCGGATACTCGTCGCGGACGCCTTCTCGGTGATCGAGGAAGGCGAGTGGGACCTGCTCGTCGGCCAGGCGTTCCTCGACCTGTTCGATCTCGACGAGGCGCTCCCGGCGCTCCTCACAGCGCTCGCGCCGGGGGGGGACTGTTACTTTCCGATCACGTTCGACGGCGGAACGGTCTTCGAGCCGGCGATCGAGGCCGTCCCTCGCGACCGACTCGAACGGGCGTTTCACGACCATATCGATCGCAACGGCGGCGACCCCTACGCCGGCCGGCCCCTCCTGACCCGGCTCCCGCGCGAGAACGCCGAGGTCGTCGCCGCCGGAAGTTCCGACTGGGTGATACACGGCCGCGACGGTACCTATCCGGACGAGGAGGCGACGTTTCTGGGCTTCATCGTCGATACGGTCGCCGATTCGCTCGCCGAGGATCGAGAGAGCAATCTCGCTTCCGACGCGCTCGCCGACTGGCGCGAGCGCCGACACGAGGCGATCGAAACCGGAGAGCTCGTCTACGTCGCCCACCAACTCGACGTGCTCGCGAACTACCAGTAGCGAAACCGGTCAGCGCGCGGGGAGGACTTCCCCTAACCAAAGAACGATACTACTTCGGGGAGTACCAATGGTATCCGTGACGAACACCCAGATCACCCTCGTTCAGATCGACAACTACGGGCCGTGGACGGTCACCCCCGAGCCCCGGCGGGAGGTCGACCTCCAGACGTTGCAGTCACGGCTGTACGCCGATCTCGCCCAACTCATCGGTACCAGGGAGGGCTACGTGTTTTTCACCCGCTTCGACAACATCGTCGCGGTCACCAACGGCCTCGACATGGAGGCCCACGGCCTGTTCCAGGAGTCGATCGCGAACCGGTATCCGGTGACGGTGAGCCTGAGCGTCGCGACGGACGAAACCCCCGCAGAGGCGCTCCGAACGGCCTCCGAACGCCTCCAGCGTGCCGGTAGCGCTCAGGACGCCGGCCGCCAGGAGATCCTGCGCGGTCAGGTGGTCGGCGAACCCGCCCGTACCGAAGGGGACCTGCAGATGGCACACTTCGACGTCAACGACGCCACCGGTAAGTACACTGATCGACTAAGCGAGTACGACACCTTTGTTCACATTCAGCAGGGTTACTCCGAACTCATGCAATACATGTACGAAGCGCACGATTCGCTGTCGTTTTTCGTCGGCGGGGACAACATCATTACCACGTGTCCGGCCCTCGACGCCGACGCCTACTGGGACGCGATCGAACACGTCCGCGGGACCGTCGACGTCGAACTCAAGGTCGGTGTCGGTCGCGGGCGGAGCGCCCAGCGAGCCGGCATGGCCGCCAAACACGCTCTGGAGGTCTGTCGGGACGGCGGCGACGAGGTCGAACTCGCCGTCGACTGATTTCGACCGATCGGCACTCTCTACAACGGCAGGCGCCCACGTCCCCTATCGTCGGGAAAGGCGGTGGCTCGGTCACACCACCCGAACGATCCGTCCCGAGAACGGAGCAATCGCCCTCGGGTGAGCGGTTCGAACGGATCGACGGGGGCCGATACGATATAGATAACCAGCAGATTACGATTCGAGCGGTCTTAACCCTTGTTGACGTAGTTTTTAGTCGGTGTACGTTCTGTTGGTACGCATGAACGCCGATGTAAGCGTCAGAGAGGTGATGAACAGGGAATTCGTCGGCGTGAGCGAGTCCGACTCCGTAGCGTCGACCGCCCGTCTCATGCTCGAAGAAGACGCCGACTGTGCCGTTGCGCTCCGCGGGGACGATCCCGTAGGGATGATAACCGTACGCGACGTGCTCTCGTCGGCTTTGGATAAAAGCGACGTCGAAGCGGCGACGATCGCCGACGTCATGCGGGCGGTCCCGTCGGTCCGTTCCGACCGCGACGTTGCGATGGCGACCGATCGTCTCATTGCGGCGGACGTCCCCGGGGTGGTCGTGATCGACGACGGTAGCGCCGAACCGGTCGGATTGGTGACCTACCGTGACGTCGCGACGACGCTCACCCACTCGCTGCGATCTCCGAACGAACCGTACGACAGCGTGGAGACGTTCCCGACCGGCACGAACGGCTTCGAAATCGAACGGGACAGCGAGTTCCAGAGCGTCTGTGAGTCGTGTGGTACCCTCTCGCGCTCGCTTTCGGCCGTCGACGGGCAGTTGCTCTGTTCGAACTGTCGGGACGTCTGATCGTCCCGGAGCGTTCGGCCACCCGGCTATCCGGCCACCCGACCACCCGGCCACTCAACCGATCGCCGGACCGGACGAACACGGGAGGTTGCTCGGCCTCGAACGCTTGAATCGCGTTCGATGCCCGGGGCAGATTTATAAGGCGAAGCCACAAACACCTCGTCGGACATGGTACGGAAGATCAAGCGCCGGGACTTCCTCGCGGGAGCCGGTGCGGCGGGTATCACTACGGCAGCCGGTTGCATCGGAAGCCCCGACGGCGGCGGTGACGGCGGTGGCGGGAGCACCGGGACGAGCACGAACGGCGGGAGCGAAAACACCGAAGCCAGTACGGACAGTGGTGGCGGGAGCGGTGACGGGCCCGGATTGCTCGTCGTTATCGGTTACCCCGAGAGCGGGATCCAGCTGTTTCGCGATTACTACAGCAGGGCCACTACCGACGAGGACATCCTGGTTCCCGACGGCCTCCGCGACGGGGACTTGCCGAACCAGGTCGGCAACGACATGAACAACGTTGTCGGAACGGCACCCGCTTCGGGCGGGCCGAACCAACAGAGCTTCACCCAGCTCTTCCAGCAGCAATACGACAGCGCCCCGAGCGTCTTTACCTCCCAGTCGTACGATTCGGTCGCGACGCTCATCCTCGCGAACGTCGCGGCGGGCGAGAACAGCGGCCCGGCGATCCGCTCGCAGATGCGAAACGTCGTGAACCCGCCCGGAACCGATATCGGACCCGAAAACCTCGTCGAAGGGGTCCGGATGGTCGCCAACGGCGAGGACATCAACTATCAGGGCGCATCGAGTACCGTGAACTTCGACGAGAACGGCGACCCGGCGTCGGCAGCGTATGCCATCTGGGAGTTCGCCCGCCAGCAGAACGCGGCCGAGACGCTCAGCACCGAGACATTCGAGAGCGATAGCCCCGACGGAACCGGTCCGTCGGCGGACTCCGTTTCCGGTAGCTCGATGGATCGGACAGTGCAGGTCGGCATCCTGTTACCCGAGACGGGTGACCTCGCGTCGGTCGGCGGCCCGATGATCCAGGCCGCACAGATCCCACCGATGCAGGTGAACGACTCGGATCTCGGCCTTACGGTCGACGCCCAGGTACAAGACACCCAGACCCAGCCGGAAGCGGGCATCAGCGGCGCTGAAGCGCTCGTCAATGACGGCGTTCCCGCAGTGTGTGGCACCGCTTCCTCGGGCGTGAACGTTCCCGTTTCTCAGGAGGTGTTCATCCCGAACGAAATCGTCGGGTGCTCGCCCTCCAGTACGGCGCTCAACGTCTCGACTTTGGAGGATGACGACTTCATCTTCCGGACGGCACCATCCGACTTCCTGCAGGGGCGCGTGATGGCTCAGGTCGGCACCGACCGGTTGGGCACGACCAGTGCTGCGACGCTGTTCGTCAACAACGAGTACGGTCAGCAGCTCTCGAATCGGTTCGCAGAAGTCTATCAGAGCGAGTTCGGTGGCCAGGTATCCCAGCAGGTCGCGTTCAACATCGGGGAGTCGTCCTATACCTCGGTGATCGAACAAGCCCTCTCGGCGTAGGAATCGAATCCCGCTGTCCTCGTCGCCGGCTCCGAACCGTTTTGTCCCGTGATCGTTCCTACTCGGAGTCGGTAGCGAGATCACCCGCGACCGCATCGAGCACCACGACGGTCAGTCGGTGGGTGCCGACGAGAACGATCACGGCCCACGACGACGATCGCGACCTCGCGAGGTGTCGAGAGCAATCCCAAGGCGACGATGAGCGTCGTTGCACAGGCCGGCGCATGGATCGCGTCGGCCCGAATCATACCCCATCCCGTGAGCGCGATCGAGAGTACGGCGCTCGCTGCTAGCCTGACTCCAGCGGGCGAAAACGCTGGGAACGGCCCGGTGATCGTAACGCCGGTCGCGAGACTCGAGTAAGCGACGAACCCGGCGACGGCCTCGATACAGTGAGCGCCGACGATCCGGAACGGACGAGCGCGATCCCCGTTCGGTTCGAGCGCGAGGACGAACGCCGACGGTCCGAGGCTCGGGAAGACGAACGGCTGGCCGCTCGCCTACGTAAGGAGGCCTACCACGGCGATCAGCGACGCCGCGCGAACGCTGGTCGCTATCCGTCCACCGCTCATACGAGTCGTCGCCGAGCGACGTACGGGATCGTGTGCCTCCCGGCAGCGCTCAGCCGCCGAGGAACTCCCGACGGACCTCCTCGTCGTCGAGCAGTGTCCGTCCCGAGTCGACGAACCGGTTGCGCCCCTGGACGAACACGTACCCGCGATCACAGCGCCGCAACGCCTCCTTTGCGTTCTGTTCGACCATCAAGATTGCAGTGCCGCTCTCGTTGATCTCGTCGATCTTATCGAACATCTCGTCTACCAGATCCGGTGCGAGTCCTGCCGAGGGTTCGTCGAGTAACAGGAGATCGGGTTCGAGCATGAGCGCTCTGCCCATCGCGAGCATCTGTCGCTGACCACCGCTCATGGTGCCGGCTTTCTGGTCGCGGCGTTCGTCGAGGATCGGAAACCGCTCGTAGACTTCCCTCAAAGCCTCGTCGGGCACGTCGTCGAGGATGTACGCGCCCATCGCCAAGTTCTCGGCGACCGAGAGGCTCGTGAAGACGTTGCCGTTCTGCGGGACGTAGCCTAGTCCTTCGTGGATGATCTCCTCGGGATTCCGGCCGGTGATGTCGGTCCCGCCGAAGGTGATCGACCCACTCATGTAGGTCGCGAGCCCGAAGACCGACTTCATGACGGTAGACTTTCCCGCTCCATTAGGGCCGACGACGGTGACGTACTCGCCCTCGGTGACGTCCAGGTGGACGTCGTAGAGGATCTGGAGATCGCCGTAGCCGGCGTCCAACTCGCGGACGGCGAGCAGGGACTCCTCGGCGTCCATGCGCGGCGTGTCGGCGGTCGATCGAATTCCCCGCTCGCCGTCGGTCGCCGCAGCGGTGTCGCCGCCGGCGTTCGCAGGGTGTTCGCCGGCCGATTCGCTCTCGCTCATACGGTGCCCCCGAGGTAGGCGTCGATGACCTGCTCGTCCTCCAAGATCGCCTCGGGTGCGTCGTCAGCGAGCACTCTGCCCTGGTGCATGACGATCACGCGCTCGCAGTTGTCCATGATGAGGTCCATGTCGTGTTCGACGATCAGGAACGTATATCCCTCCTCGCGCAGTTCGTGGATATGAGAGAGGAGGCGCTTTTCGAGGGTGGGATTCACCCCGGCGAACGGCTCGTCGAGAAGTAGCATATCGGGATCGGTCGAGAGCGCGCGGGCGAACTCAAGTAGCTTACGTTGCCCCCCCGAGAGGTTGCCGGCGTCCTCGTGGGCGAGATGGGAAATATCGAAGAAGTCGAGCGTGTCCCACACTTGGGTGAGGAGTTCGCCTTCCTCGCGGCGAATACCACGGCGGGCAAATGGAAGTACCGATCGCCAAAGCGACTCGCCTGATTGGTGCTGGGGGGCAAGCATAACGTTTTCGAGCACGGTCATATCCGCGAGCTGGCGAGCGATCTGGAAGGTCCTCACCAGCCCCTTGCGTGCGGTTGCGTGAGGGGGCAGGCCCGTAACGTCCTCACCGTTGAAATACACGCTACCGCTATCGAGTGCGATCGTGCCCGTGATAAGGTCGAACGTCGTTGATTTGCCTGCGCCGTTCGGGCCGATAAGCCCCGTAAGCGATCCCGATTCGACGTCGAAGCTCGCGCCGTCGACTGCGGTGATACCACCGAAACTCTTGTGTAAGTCATCGACACGAAGGGGTGTCTCGGTCAACGACGCCGTCTCGGAGATCGTCTCCGATTCAGTTGCGGCCGTCGTTCCCTCGATTCGCTCGGCGTTCGCTTCGCTGTCGGCCCGACTCGCCGAACCCGTTTCGGTTTCGGTCCCGGTTTTCGTCTCGGCCTCGGCGCTGGTCTCGACATCGGCTTCGGCTTCGGTCTCACCCATCACTCCGTCCTCCGTCGGCCGCCGTTGCCGGCGTCGAATCCGATCGCGTCTCCCGACGCTCGGGTCGCGAGAGGTCGATCGTTGAGGCGGTCTCGGTGCGATGACCCATCAGTCCCTCCGGTCGATTCTTCATGATCAGGACTAGTACGACACCCATGATGACGAGCCGAAGGGTGGACATGTTGTCGAGCGTGAAGGCAATTAGGGGGATGACGTCGAGCGCCGAGAGCAGCGGCGAAAGAGCCTCGCCGAACGTCGTGGGTGCGTTCCCGACCGGAAACGCTCTGACGACGAGGTTCCTGAAGTAAAGCGGCCCCTCGAAGAGCACCGCAGCGAAGACCGCCCCACCGATCACGCTACCCGTATTCGAGCCCGCGCCGCCGATGATGAGCGCGATCCAGACGAAGAAGGTGATCTGTGGGCGAAAGGAAAGCGGCGTTACGGCCCCTTGGCCCATGTACCAGAGGATCCCCCCGAGACCCATGAGCGCACAGCCGAGCATGAACGACTTGATCTTGAAGCGGTTCGTGTTCTTTCCGAGCGAACTCGTGGCGTCTTCGTCCTCGCGGATCGCCTTGAGCACCCGGCCGAACGGCGACTCGCCGGTTCGTTTGAGCAACCAGTAGAAACCCGCGACGAAGCCCATGAGCAGCGCGGCGTAGACGAACTGGTTGACGACGGGTGCGGGGTTGTTCGGGATAACCGTACTGACGGCGCCCACCAGACCGTCGTAGACCTCTGAGAGCCCCAGGAAGGCGAGCAACGCGGCGAGCGGGTCGGCGTAGTTGAGGATCAGTCCGCTACCGCCGCCGGTACCGAGCTGTGCGCCGAACAGAGTGAACTCTTGAAACTGGCCCGACATGTAGATGAAACGGACGATCTCGCTCATTGCGATCGTGACGATCGCGAGGTAATCGGCCCGCAGGCGAAGGGCCGGCAGGGCAACGAGGAGACCCAACAGGGTGGCGACGACCACCCCGGCGATGATGCCGACCCAGATGGGTAGTCCCAAGCCGGGGACCTGGGCGGAACCGCCGGTGCCCACGGGCTTCGAGACCATCGCCATCGTATAGATACCGACGGCCATGAACCCGACGACGCCGATGTTGAAGAGGCCAGTGTAGCCCCAGTGGAGGTTGAGCGCGAGCGCGAGCATCGAGAAGACCCCGATGAGGAAGGTCAATCTGGCGACGACGTTGATGAGTCCTCTAGCTTCGAAGCCGAGTGCGAGCCCGGCGAGCAAGTAGGCGAGATAGATCCCGCCGATCACGGCGAGGATGAGCGTTATGTCCCGGTCGAAGAACGATCCGACGGTGTCGCCGGTGCCGGTTCCCTCATTGTCGGGACCGGCACTCGCCGAGTCGCCCCGTTCGACCGAGGGCGTTTCCTGATCGGTCTCGCCGCCGGCGGCGATGGTATCGGCGTCGCCGTCCGGACTCGTGCTCATGCGGTGGACCTCCCCTGGAACAGTCCCTCCGGACGGAATATCAGTACGAGGATCATTACGAGAAAGGCCGCCGCCCGCGCGAAGTCGGACGGTATCCAGAGCACCGACAGCGAACTCGTCAGGCCGATCACGAGCCCACCGATGATCGCACCATAGACCGACCCGATCCCGCCGAGGATCACCGCCGCGAAGACGAGCAGGAGAAGCAACCAGCCGTCGTTGAATCCGATGGTCCCCTTCCAGAGCACGAACATGTAGCCCGCGACGCCGGTGAGCGCGCCGCCGATAACCCAGGTGGCACGGACGACGCGTTCGGTCGGGATGCCGGTTACCCGTGCCAGGTCCTCGTTGTCGGCCATCGCGCGCATCGCGGTGCCAAGCTTCGTCCGCTGGAGTAGGAAATGCACGCTCAGCATCAAGCCCACGGCGACGACGAGCAGAGTGGCGTCGTGGGCGCTTACCGTGACGAACCCGTCGAGGAGATAGCCCCGGACCTCGGGGACACCGCCGGCGTCGGTCACGCCGCGGTTCTCGGTCGTGAAGACGAAGGCGATCAGGTACCTGAGTGCGAAGGCGACGCCGACGCTCGCGATCAGAAGCGAGATGCCCTCCTGATCGCGCATCGACCGGTAGACGAGCCGATCGATGACGAGTGCGAGCACGACGGCGAACAGACCCGCGATAACGAGCCCGCCGAGCACGGCAACGGGCGTCGCCGTGACGCCGATGCCGAGCGCCCCGCCGAAGACCGACCCGCCGGCACCGATCAGGAGGAGCGAGCCGACGTCCGCGCGGCCGAGACCTGCTAACAGATAGGTCACTGCCCAGCCGGAAAACGCGCCGCCCGTGATGTAATCGCCGTGCGCGAAGTTCGCGAAGTTCAGAATGCTATACGTCATCGAGAGGCCGATCCCCGCGAGTCCGACGACGAGGCCCTGCATGAGCCCATCCCAGACGAGCGTGGCGACGTCCGAAACCGCGATCCGTCCGGTCGCCAACCCGTCGACGAAATCGACGGCCAACAGTATTACCAGGAGGCCGACGACGAGCGCGAAGGGCCGGTCGACGACGTATCGTCGTCCGTCCGAGTACGTGTCTGCTATTCCCATTGAAACCGCACCTTACCAGCAAGCGGTCGGGCGAGTAGAATAAACCTTCGCCAGTGCGCGGCGGGAATACGGTCCCTAAATCGGACCGAGTCGGATCGATGAGGCGAGCAGGACAACGGGACCAACGGATCAGCAGGGTCAACAGTGCCGACGGTGCCGGCGGACGGATACAGTCGCCGATCCGGTCGTGGGACGGAAAGGAATTTGATAGGCCGTCCCGGATTCGGGACAATGGTTCGAACCCTCGACGACCTCGCGCTCGACGGGGTCACCGTCGGGGTGCGTATCGACGTCAACAGCCCGCTTTCGGGCGGGGAGCTCGCCGACGACGCCCGACTGCGCGCGCACGTCGACACCCTCGAGGAGCTACTCGACCGCGGGGGGCGCGTCGCAGTGCTCGCCCACCAGGGCCGACCCGGCGGCGAGGATTTCTCCTCGCTCTCGCCCCATGCCGCCCGCTTGGACGAGTTGCTGGAGTTTCCGGTATCCTACACCGACGCGCTCTGGTCGGCGGACGCACGCGAACGGATCGCGGCGCTCTCGCCAGGGGAAGCGCTCGTACTGGAAAACACCCGGTTTTACGCCGAGGAGTACATGGAACTGTCCCCCGAACGGAGCGCCCGGACCCATCTGGTCGAACGCCTCGCCCCTGCGTTCGGCGCCTTCGTCAACGACGCGTTCGCCGCCGCCCATCGCTCCCAGCCCTCCTTGGTCGGCTTTCCCCAGGTCGTACCGGGGTATGCCGGTCGCGTGATGGAACGCGAACTCGATGTCTTGGGAACGGTCGCCGAAACGCCGACGCCACGGGTCTACGTGCTCGGCGGCACGAAGGTCGGCGACTCGATCGCGGTCGCGCGAAGCGTGCTCGAACGCGGCCTCGCCGATCGGATCCTCACTACCGGCGTCGTCGGGAACGTTTTCCTGCTCGCCGACGGCGTCGAGCTCGGAACGCCGAGTGCGGAGTTCATCTACGAAGGAGGCTACTTCGACGAGATCGACGCGGCGAGCGATCTCTTGGAGAGCTATGAGGTAATCGAACTCCCGACCGACGTCGCGGTCGACCGTGACGGCGAGCGCGAGGAGGTCTCGGTAGGCGACCTGCCGGCCGACGCACCCGCCAAAGACGTCGGCAGTGAGACGATCGCGGGCTACTCGCTGGTACTCGAAAACGCCGGAACAGTGGTACTAAACGGACCTGCCGGGGTGTTCGAGGAGCCGGCGTTCGCCCGTGGCACCGAGGGGATCTACGAGGCGGCGACGCGGGCGACTCACAGCATCGTCGGCGGCGGCGACACCGCGGCAGCGCTCCGTCGATTGGGACTCACGGGCTTCGATCACGTGAGCACCGGCGGCGGGGCGGCGCTTCGGATGCTCACCGACGAACAAATGCCCGCCGTCGAGGCACTCCGGCAGTGACCGATCCCGGCACCGACGGAAACGAGAGGACCGACACCGAGTCCGACGTCGATACCGATGGCGACGCCGATACCGAATCCGGCCGTGATCGTCGATCGCCGGCGGCCGAGGTCACGATCGATGCCCCGGACGTCGAGACCGCCGAACGCCTGGCAGCGTGGTGGGTCGTCCTCGCCAACGAACAGCGCGTACACGACTCGCACCTGCTCGGCGATCCCAACAGGCGATTGATCGAGGAGGCGATGGCTCGCCATATCGTCACCGATGGTCTGCTCGTCGCTCGGGTCGATTCCCCGCGCGTTCCGAGCACGCCCGGCGATCGAACGACCGGGGCGAACGAAGAGCGAACGACCGAGGCGGATAGGAGAGACAGAACGGACGGGAGGGACGGGGCGGGCGAGAAAGGAAGAACGGACGAGAGAGAGCCGACGGACGGCATCGTCGGGTTCGTGATGTTCGGCCCGGAGACGGGCAGTTACGAACAGTCGGTCGACCGGGGGATCATCGAGAACGTCTTCGTCCGCGCCGACTACCGGAATCGCGGGATCGGCGGAGCACTACTGGGGGCCGCCGAGGACGCCCTCGCCGAGAGTGGGGTCGATACGATCGCACTCGAAGTCATGGCGGACAACGAGGCCGCCCGACGGCTATACCGTCGACACGGCTACCGCTCCCACCGGATCGAACTCGAAGCGCCCGTCGAACGGCTCGGTACCGGGGCCGAACCCGATACCGAAGCCGAGGACGGATCCGAACCCGAACGTGACTCCGAACCCGGAAGCGATAGGCACACAAACGAGCGCGAGTAGGAGTACTCGTGCCAGGGGAGCTTGGGCGGTGCAAGCACTCGATTTGTAATCGAGACTCCGTGGGTTCGAATCCCACCCCTGGCTACTCACACTGAATATGGTCGCCTACACTGGCCCATCGCTCGGCGAGTATTGGCCTGTGCCGTCGAACGGGCGTGCTCGAATTCCCGTCGCCCGGGTTTCGACTGCTTTCCTTCGTCGGGGTGCTACTCCGTCAACCCTTGACTTCCAACTCGACAATGAGATTCGGAACCTGAGTGGAACAGTGGCCGTTCAGGCCTCGTTTACGACTCCACTGTCCGCCATGCACTCAAGTTCCCGTTCGACATCGAGGCGTTGGCCGCCCCGTCGGTTGTGACGATGAGGTCGAACGGCATCTGAGCCGGTTCGTCGCCGGGGTCACGTACCCCGCGGCGAACGCACTGTAGGCAGTGCCGCCCTCAACGCTCACGTCGTAGCTGGCCATGATGGGACCGGTGTTGTCCTCGGTCGTAGCACGGATGTCAAGCGTGTAGCTGCCCGGCGGCACCTCGACGTAGTCGGTCGCGTTACCGAAGGTAACGTTATCGGCGATCGTCGCGGCCAGCGTGTACGCGCCCGCTTCGAGCGTCACGTTGTCATCGAAGACGACCGCGCTCTCGTTGCCGGCCGCCGTGATCCGCACGGCGTACTCGCCCGGCGGCACCGAACTGTAGTTGCTAATCGTTCCGAAGGAGACGTTCTCGAGGAACGTCTCGTTGTTCACGTAGACGTCAACGTTCGGCGCATCGGGCGACATATGAGCCACCCGCAACGAACTGCTGTTGTTCATCCCGCCCATCTGTTCGCTTCGATCGCCTCGTCGGTCGTGACTTCTCCGGCGGTCGCCCCGCCCACACCCAGATAGCCGGCGGATGCCAGCATCACTGCCGCTAAATCGACCGCGAGTATACGTTTCGATCGGAGAGCTGTACTGATTCTGGCAAGTGTTCTGTCGGTCGTCATTTCGACGGGTATATCACCGTTCGCCAACATGATAAGGAATCGTAGATGGTTTCTATAGCATAACTATAACTTTTAGTCCTGGAGAGAACCGGGCTACCGCTAGGTCCCTCAGCAACACGGGTACAGTAATGTGACAATTTTTATATCAATTACGTATGATTTTGTTTAACCGATATGTCGGAGAGCAGGCGTGCGGACGAGCGGGACGAACGAGGCTCGGCTCCGGCTCTCGGTCCCGACTGGAGTCGCTTCCGTGCTACGTACTGATCGTGTCGGTCTCGTGTCAGCTCTCAGTAGCGGTACTCCTCGTCGAACGTGCCTCTGGTCGTATCCGAACCCCAGAGCACGGTCGTCGCGATCCCGATAGCGACGGCGGTCTCGATGACGAACACGAGTCCGATCCCGACGAGCGGCGAGAGACCCGATTGCTCGATGAGCCACTGGCCGGGCGCGAGCAACATCGAAATAGCGATAACACCCAGCACGATCACGATCGCCCACCGTACCGGGCCGAACGTCCCCCAGGGACTTCGATTACGGTCGTCGCTCACGATCGATCCTCTCTGTACGGTTCGGTCGTATCCGCTCGCCGGTTTGTACTGCGACCCGTTCTCCGGGAGTCCGAGAAACCCGAGAGCCTCCGGAGTTCGCGGTCGGGACGCTTCGAGCGCATACCACTCGTTCGTGCTCGGAACCGATAGACGTGTCGGGGCTCGACGGAACGAGGCAAGAGGCGGTGAACCGAGCCGATCCGGCGTCGGGTCGGCGAGGCGTTTTTGTCCGGGCCGAACCGCTCTCACTCATGGACACTGTTCGGCTGGTGCTCGCGGTCCACGTCCTCGCCTCACTGATCTTTTTCGTCGGTGCCGGGCAGTTCCTGCTCGACGGCGAACTGGCCGGCGCGGCGCTCCAGTCGCTCATCGGGGTGTTGATCGTCGGACTGGGCGTTGCGATCTCCCGGATCGTCGCCCGGCGGTAGCTGAGTCGTAGGGAAACCGAGCCGACGTCGATATGGCGAGGAACTCCGAGAGCGCCGTTCCGGTGAGGCTGTTCGCTTATCCGGCCTCGTCGACGAACGAGCGGAAACCGCTATCGGACGGACGATCGGTTGCCGCAAGGCCACCCCTTAGGTACGGATGGGTCCTCCTCTGCCTATGTCGTTCGAGGCGACTATCACGTCGATCCATCAGATGACGCCGGAAGTAAAACAGTTCGTCGTGCGGGCCGACGAGGAGTTCGAGTACGAACCCGGCCAGCATACTACCGTGCAGTTCGATCCCGAGGAAGC
The DNA here is from genome assembly GCA_003021235.1 of Halobacteriales archaeon QH_6_64_20. Lineage (GTDB taxonomy): Archaea > Halobacteriota > Halobacteria > Halobacteriales > Halococcaceae > PXQR01. The sequence continues at coordinate 51,899 of PXQR01000111.1, forward strand.
AGGTATCGACGCCGAGGAAGACGGCGACGTAGTCCGACCCTATACGGCGACGAACCTCCCGGGAACGAACGCGATCACGCTGGCGATCAAGCGCTACGACGAGGGTACCGCTTCGGTCTACATGCACGAGCGAGACACCGACGACACGATCACGCTCGGCGACCTGAGTGGAAACCTCACGCTCCGGGACACCGACGAGGACGTTGTCTTCGTCTCCACAGGCACGGGAATCACGCCGATTATCCCCATGTTGCGCCAGTACGTCGAGGAGGGAACCGGAGAGATACACTTCTTCTACGGCGAGAAAACCCAGGAGAACATCATGTACCGTGAGACGATCGACGCGCTCGATGCCCAAAACGAGAACCTCTCGGTCGTCTACTCGCTGTCGGACGAGGACTGGGACGGCCCGACCGGCCACGTCCAAGAGCACATCGAGGAGTACATCGAGGACCTCGACGATCGGCGCTATTACACCTGTGGCGTCCCACAGATGGTCGTCGACACGAAAGAACGCCTCGACGAGTTGGGCGTTCCCGACGATCACGTCGTCAGCGAAGGCTGGGAGGACGGCGCGGTCGAGGACTGAGCAGTCGAAAGAGTAACTCGCGTTTCTCGCCGAACGGCGGCCGTCGTATCGAAGGATCCGCCGAGTCCCTGACTCGTCTCGGCCGATCCGTTGAACCTACTACCGGGGAACGATCGCGGCCTGAAAGCTTATATTTTACCACTCACATTATCCGGTTAAGGTTGCATTACCGATGGACGACAGAGGTTCCCTCCACCACGCGAACGAACGGATACCGGACGTAGGCGTCTCGCGGCGACGGATACTCGCCGGCGTGGGTTCGGGCGCGCTCGCGCTCGCCGGTTTCAGTGCCACCGCCAGCGCAGCCCCATCGCGCTCGCTCGTCGTCGAAGCCACCGGCGAGTTCGCCCAGTACGACTTCACCGTGAGCGAAGGCCTGGCGTCGAGGTCGCATTTCGACGGGCGAACCGACTGGGTCTGGCAGTCGAGCGGCGGCGGGACGGTCGACGGGCAAGGACGCGACGAGTTCGTCTTCGCGGGCGAGATCACCGCTTTCTCGCACGACGGCCCGCTCCGCGTGACTGTCGACGGCGAGGTCGTCGATCCAGCTACGCTCGGCGGGACCACCGGCACCGGCGCTGCTGTCGGCGGCGCTGGGACCGACGTCACTAACGCCAACACTGACGCCGACGCTGATACCGAGGTCGATGCCGATACCGAGACTGACGCCGACACCGATACTAATAGTACCGACGACGAACGCGAGACCGTACAGGTCGTCCTCTCGTTCGACGACGGCGAACCGTCGGCGAAGACCGGAGCCAAGCCGATCATGGACGAGTACGGCTATCCCGGCGTCACCGGTATCTCGACCGGCCGGATCGCCCAGGACGGCGAGGACGACGAACTGACCGTCGCCCAACTCGAGGAGATGCAGGCGGACGACTGGGAGGTCGCGAGCCACACCGTCACGCATCCCGATCTCACCGAGATCCCGACCGAGGAGGTCCACGAGGAGTGTCGTCAGTCCCGCCAGTTCATCGCCGAGAACGGCCTCCTCCCGCCGGATCCGACGCTGATCTATCCTTCCGGCGGGGTGAACGACGAAATCGCGGAGATCGCGAGTGAGTACTACACGTATGGGTTCGGGGGCGGCGAGGACGACCCGACCGACGGCATCGACCAGCCCCTCCAGATCAGCCGAGCGGCGGGCGAGGTCCCGAGCGAGGGCCGCGAGCAGATCGATCGGGCGATCGAACGGGGCGGCGTGTCGGTACTCATGTTTCACCGGATCGGCTCGTCGTTCGACGAACCGAAGGACAGCGACATGCCCGAGGACGAGTTCGCCGAGTTGATCGGCTATATCGACGAGCAGGGGGATGCGCTCGAAGTCGTCACGGCCTCGGGACTGTAGCCGTTCCCCTTCGGTCGGCGCGATCCGAGTCCTCCGGTCCCGACGGCGAGGGAGGCGAGTCGGCCGATCGGTCGAGTGCGATCGCCCGTTACTCGTAGCGCAACGCGTCGATCGGGTCCGTTCTGGCGGCGCGCCAGGCGGGATACGCGCCGGCGAGCACGCCGACGCTGATCCCGACGGCGATCGCGCCGGCGAACAGCCCGGGATCGAGCGTGAGCGGAATCTCGGCGTACTGCGTCGCGGCGTACCCGCCGATCGCCCCGACCACAGCGCCTAGTAGCGCGCCGATCACCCCCAGGAGGATGGCTTCGACGATGAACAGTTGGAGAATATCACGCCGACGCGCGCCGGTGGCTTTCATGATCCCGATCTCGCGGGTGCGTTCGGTGACGCTCACGAGCATGATGTTCGCGATACCGATCGACCCCACGATCAGCGAGATGGTCGCGATACCGACGATGAAGTCCGTAAACGTCGAGATGATCTCCTGGATCTGATCGAGGAGCTGTTCGTTCGTCCGAACATTAAAAACGTAGGAGTCGGGTTTGAGCCGTCGCGCGTCGGAGCCGTTGGCGAGATACGCCTGCACCCGATCCTGAGCGGGACTCAGCGCCGAGAAGTTGGACGCCTCGATCGTGACGAACGGATAGACGTTCTGCTCGCGGGAAGTTCCCGGGACCTCCCTGGTAACGCTGTAGAAGGGATCGGTCGGGACGTACACCTGTGGGGCTTGGTCTCCGAACCCGCCGATAGGGCCGGCCGACGAGCTGTTGAGGATCCCGACGACGCGGACGTCGAGCGTCCGGCCGTCGGCGAGTGCCAGGGCGTACTGATCGCCGACGGTGGCGTTCGGCTGGAATAGCGCCGCGGCGGCCTCGTTCAACACGACCTCGGGTTCGCCCGAGCGATAGAGCCTCCCCTCCGCGATCTGACTCTCGTTGAAAAACGCCGGCGGCGTGGCCGTCACACCGCCGAAGCCGGTCGCCTGGCCGGCCCGGGAGAGCCCGGCGGTCGCGACCTGTCCCCTCGGGATGGCCTCGGCGACCCCTGAGGTGTTCTCCAGCCGATCGATGTCGCTCTCGGTGAACACGGGTTGTGCGCCGCTCCCGGGCGGGCCGTCCTCGTCGGGGGCGACCCAGGTACTCATCACGGGTTCTTGCCCGCCGGTGACCTCGCCGACGATGTCGGCTTGGAGGCTCACCCCCAGTGTGACGAAGACGATCACCGCCGCGACGCCAATGATCACCCCGAGGGTCGTGAGCGCCGACCGGAGCTTGTGCCCGCGGATCGAGCGCCAACTCATCCGTAGGGACTCGCCCAGCTCCATTCAGCGAACCCCGTCGTCGTCGGCGTCGGCGTCGGCGTCAGCGCTACCGTCCGTCCCAGTACCCGAGCGCGTTTCCCTCCTCGAATCCGATCCCGTCGTCGCGTTCGTCTCCGTGCTCGTATCTGTGACCTCGTTCGAGCGCGAGCCGCCGTCGACGGCGATCGAGTCGGCATCGGCGTCGGCCGAGCCGGCGACTCGCCGCGGGGCATCGACGGCTTCGATCTCGTCGATTTGGCCGTCCATGAGGTGGACGATGCGCTCGGCGTGTTCGGCGACGTGGCGCTCGTGGGTTACCATGAGTACCGTATTACCGGCGTCGTGCAGTCGCTCGAACAGGCCGAGGATCTCGCTTCCGGTGTCGGTATCGAGGTTCCCCGTGGGTTCGTCGGCGAGGACGATCTCGGGGTCGTTCGCGAGCGCCCGGGCGATCGCGACGCGCTGGCGTTGCCCCCCCGAAAGCTCGGTCGGCTGGTGGGTGAGTCGGTCGCCGAGGCCGACCTGGGCGAGCAAGTCCTCGGCACGGTCGTCGCGTTCGGTTCGCGAGCGGCCGCGAAAGACCATCGGGAGGGCGACGTTCTCGGCGGCGGTGAGCCGGGGCATCAGATTGAACGTCTGGAAGACGAAGCCGACTTTCTCGCCCCGTAGCGTCGCCTTGCCGTCCCCCGCGAGGGAAGCGACATCCTCGCCGCCGACCTCCACTCGGCCCTCGGTGGGCGTATCGAGACACCCCACCAGGTTCATCAGCGTGCTCTTGCCCGATCCGCTCGGGCCCATGACCGCCGTGTACGATCCGGAGGGAACGGCCAGCGAGACGTCGTCGAGCGCGTGGACCGGTTCGCCGAGGTGGTAGGTTTTCGTGACGTCGCGTAATTCGACAGCGGTTTCGCCCGCGGCGGGGTCGCTACCGATGTCGGTGTCGCTTGCCTCCTCATCGTCGGCCTCCTCACCGTCGGTGTCGACGCTGCCGTCGCCGATGCCGGCGCTTCCAACGTCGCCGGCGAGCGAGTCGGTCGTCCCGTCCCGGTCGGTCATTACGCGCGGCTACGGAGCGGCCGCATGAGGGGTTGTCGGTCGCCGCTGTCGGTTCCCAGGGCCACCTCCGGTCGTGAGCCGACGTCGGCATCGACGCCGACGCGACAGTGCTACGACCGCGAGGAGGTATCGGCGCTTTCGGTGCCCTTGGGCCGCTAGCGCCCGTCGTTCCACTCCTTCAGACAGGTCTCGTCGCAGAAGTGACGCGTCTCTGTCACCCCCTCTTCGACCCAGGTCACGACGCGGTGGGTCGGTTCGTCGACGATCGGGTCGTCACAGCTCGCACAGTGCGGGGCGTTCTCCGCGGTTACGTCGGTGCCGAGATCGGACGTCGGGTCCACCATTCGTACCCCCACCCACTCGGCGGACGTACTTACGTGATGCTCTCCGCCGGCGAGAACGGGGAGGTGACGACACCGACGTCCGACGCGGCCGGACCGAGGTCAGACACCGTCGTCACACGACGATACGGACGGTACTGATGGGGCTCGATCGAGTACAACCGCGCGGACGGCGGAGTGGTGTAGTGCTCCCGGCGCTGTCTTTCCGCCTCCTGAAAGGACCTATCGTATCGATAGCGAACGATCCTCGGCGCGGACTCGAACGCGTACGCTGGTGAAACCCTCGGACGAAGCGAGCATACGACCGGAATCGACTCTCGTGGACCCGAACAACGCCGATCAGGCCGTAGACAGGCCTATCGACGAACTCGAAGGGCTCGAAGAACTCCGTTCCGACCCTGAATCGGACGAAGAAAGCATAAATTTATGAACTATACTAACAGGAAACGCGACGAGAGCACTCCGATGAACGGGCCAGAACAGCCGTCGATTCCCGCTCGCAAGCGAGGCGACGACCGGATCGACGTCCTGTGTGTCGACGATGGCCCGGACGTCGCCGACGCCACGGCACTCGGCCTCGGTCGGGAGAGCGACCGGTTCGTTGTCGAGACGGCCACCGATCCGAGCGAAGGACTCGACGTCCTCCGAGCGGGCGACGTCGACTGCGTCGTCAGCGAGCATCGAATGACCGGTACAAGCGGGCTCGACTTTCCGATCGCCGTCCGCGAGCAGTACCCCCACCTGCCGATCGTCCTCTTTGCGCGGAAGGAAGGCGGTGACGTAGGGGGCGAAGCGATCCCGGGGGGCGTCACCGACTGCTCCCGGAAGAAGGCAGGCACCGCCCAGTACGCGGTGCTGGCCGAGCGCGTCGAAGACGCGGTCGAGGAGGCCCGCGACCGTGACCGACTCGAACGGACCTGTCGGTGGTTCCGCACGCTCGCGGAGCGTTCGTCGGCCCTTCTCCTCGTCGTCGACGAGAACGGAACCGTCGTCTATCGAAGCGGGACGAACGACCCGGTGCTCGGGACTGCCCCCGGCGAGACCGTCGGTAGCCACGTGTTCGAGGAGTTCGTTCATCCCGACGACCGCGGGCGAGCGAGCGACCGGTTCGATCGACTCGCGAACGACCCCGACGTCGACACCACGCGACTGGAGTTCCGCGCGGAAGACGCCGACGGCTCCTGGCGACAGGTGGAGGCGACGGCCTCCGACCGGCGGGACACGCTCGTCGAGGGCTTCGTCGTCACGATCCGGGACATCACCGACCTGAAAGAACGCGAACGCCAGTTCGAGACGCTCCACGAGGCCAGCCAGGAGTTGATGGGTGCAGTCACCGAACCCGAGATCGCAGCCGTCACCGCCGACGCCGCGGAGAACGTCCTCGGTTACGCGAACACGACCGTCAGACTCTACGACGAGGCGGCGGGCGTGTTGCGAACGGTGACGGCGACCGAGGGGTCGGTCTCACAGGCCGGCGAGCGACCCGATTACGACGTCGACGGCGACACGCCGGCCGCACGGGTGTTCACGAGCGGCGAACCGGAGATCTATCACGACCTCACGGAGGTCGGGGACGGCTACGACCGCGGCGGTCTCGTCTCCGGCATGTATCTCCCGATCGGAGAGCACGGCGTCATGAGCATGGGCGGCACCACCACCGACGCCTTCGGCGAGACGGACCAGCGAGTCGTCGGCGTTCTCGCCAAACTCGCGGCCGAAGCGCTCACGCGCGTCACGGCGGCCACCGAACTCCGGCACAAGAACGAACGACTCGACGAAGAGCGCGAAAAGGTGGCCGCCGAACGCGAGAAACTCACGCTGTTGAACCGCGTTCTCAGACACCACGTGCTGAACGGGATGGCCGTCGTTGCCGGCCACGCCGAGTCCGGGAAAGCTCGGGCCGATCCGGAGCTGCGGTCGGAGCTGGACGTGATCACGGATCGAGTCGAGGACGTCGTTGCCTTCGTCGAGAACGTCCGCGTGTTCATCGACCGGATCGCGGGCGAGGGCGACCGTCCGCTCGAAGCGATGGACCTCGCTCGAGCGCTCGAGGACGGACTCGACGCCGCTCGCGGCGGGCGCTCGACGACGATCGCCGGCCAGGTACCGGGCGACGTCTACGTGATGGCCGACGAACTGCTACCGAAGGCGTTCGAACCCCTCCTGGCGAACGTTCTCGATCACGAGGAGGGCAACGAGCAGGTCGCGGTGTCGGTCGACACGGGGACCGATACCGTCACCGTCGCCATCGAGGGCGACGGAGGAAGCGTCCCCCGGGAGGCGGGAGCCGACCCCTTCGAGTGGGACCCATGGCACAGTTCGAACCCAGCCGGCGGCGTCGATCTCAGTCTCGCGGCGACGATCGTCGAGCAGTACGGCGGTTCGATCCGAGCCGAGACCGACGAACCCGGGAAAGCGGTCTTTCGAGTCGAGTTGCCGCGAGCGGTCTGACCTACCGGACGGGTCAGGTCGTCGAGTGCTTCGTGGTGAGGTTCGAACGCACTCAGAGCAGACCGAACGCGCTTAATCCGCCGAATAGCAGGTCGCCGTAGACGAGCGCGATACAGAGTCCGGCGAACAACGGTACTAAAAAGGGGATCCCCGGCGTGATCCACACCGTGTCCTCGGTGGTCAGGGTGTCGAGCCCCTCGCGCAGGTCCGCAGGCGTGGTGCCATACGCTGCCGAATCGATGTCGTCGAAGAAAGCTGCCGCTCCCCAGGGGTCCTCGCGGTCGTCGGGGCCGTTGCTGGCCCCCGTGTCGACGATCCCCTCGGGGTCCACCTCGGCGGCCGTTCCGCGCTCGGCGGCAGGGTTGGGATCGTCCGTTTCGGTATGGACGCCGCCATCGGTAGCAGGTCCGCCGTCAGCGGCGGTATCGCCGATCGCGCCGTCGCCCGGCGCGTTGGCGTTCGCCGGGAGGCTCTCGGGATCGCGGTAGGTCGGTCGGTCGGCGCGGAGTTCCCCGAGCGTCAGCCCGCGCCAGCGTAAGTACATCCGTAGCGCGTCGAGATCGAGTCCGCCCCGGGTCGAACCGGTATCGAGCAGCCGACCGTACCGTGCTGTGGCCTCCCTCGCGGGGATCGGCCTGCCGACGAACCCCCGGAGGGAGAACTCCCCGTCCAGCGCGTTACGGACAGCGAGGACCAGCGGGTAGAGAGCGCCGACGAGCACGGTATCGGTAACGACCGTCAGCGAAAACACCCCTATCGTCGTCTCGACGCGCGGCAGCGCCACTCCGAGCAGTTCGTAGGCCGGGTACGCAGGGAAGAGGAGGGCGAGAACCACGAAGGCCTTCGCGTCAGCGCCGCCGAACCCGCCGACGTACCAGAAGGCGTACGAAAGCGGAACGAGAAGGCCAACGCTCAGACCCGCGCGGATGAAAAAGAGCCGCCGCGTCGCACCGGTGTCGATCAGCGAGAGGTCCCAGACCACCACCACGAGCGCGAGACCGACGAACGGGATCCAGGTTCGATCCGACACCCGCCGGGTCGCGACGTCGCGCCAGGCGACCCACGCGAACGCCGGCACCGCGAGCAGGCGAAGCAGGTCCGGGATCGAGTTCACGCCATCGATTGAGCGGTGGACCGAACATAATCATACCGACGATTTCAGATACAATAACGCCCGCCGAGGAGCGCTGGCGGCCCGGAGCGGCGGCGCGGCAGTGAGCGTACCGACCCGCGGCGGCCGCGGGAAGGTGGAGCGTATCGCGGCTTCGGACCCCGGTCAGTAGCTCCCGCTCGGCGGTCTCGGCGGCGGTCGAACCGTACCGGGGACGGCGGTCGAACGGGGTTCCTCGCGTCGAGAGCCGGTCAGGCGCTCGGGCCGGTCCACTTCGGGAGCACGAACTGCTCGGTACCGTCGGGGGACGCCCGGGCGAGACGGATCGCTGTGCCGTCTAGATCGAGGTAGTCGGTGCCGTCGATCGGATCGCCTTCAGGAGCTTCGCTGGAGTGGGTTCGATAGCGCCGTACCGTCTCGCCGCTCTATAGTTGATCGCTGGTCGCCGACTCGAAGACGTCCGAGTCGGTGTAGACGGCCCGCTCGTTGTCCGGATTCGCCGTATCCCGACTTCGAGCACCCTCGACCATGAGATCGGGCGCCGACGTGTCGAGAGCGTCGCCGCCCTGATGCGTAATAGCGAGCGTGTACCCGTCACCTACGGTATCCCGTGTGTAGTCGGCTGAAAAGGCAGCCTGCAGGGGCTCGGCCGAGGTCAGATCGTCGATCGTGCCGGTGAGATACCCGCCGATCGTCGCAGCCAAGATGACGACGGTCGCGACCAGTAACACCGTCGAGAGAACCGAGCTGACGCGCCTCTATGGTGACCGCCGAATAGGAACTCACTGCGTATCGTTGCCGGATAGTTGCTTCGATTATCTGTGTAAAATCAAAGACGGGTAGACCACAGCGTATCAGCGTCGAGTGCAAGCGCAGATAGAGATCGGTTCACAGGCCCTCCTCGCTCACTTTCCGACGCGCTAGGTAGTTCGGACCGACCGTCATCGGTCGTTTCGCGCGGGACGACGTGACTTTCGCTCGGTCCGTTCCGGTTTCCCGAGGCGGTTCACGAACCATCGAAACGCGACTTTCGCGTACCGGATAGGGTGGATCGGCACCGAAGCACCCGGGCCGAGTCGGCCACTGTACCCGCTCGTCTCGCCGTCGGTTCGCACCCGGCGCAGAAAGGGGAAAGGAGGACATCACTGACCGCTATTCATGGAAGAGGTGGGGTTCGATTCGAGTCGGTTTCGGATCGAGACTACTAGTGAGACCTCACGGCAAATCGCCCGGTAGTCGTGGTCGTGCCCGAACCCGATGCCGGACGCACGGTTCTCGCACACACGGCTCTCGTCGGTTGGCGTCGGCACCGGCGAAAGATGGTGCTACGGGACGAGTGCCCTCCAAGCGGCCGGCCGGCTCAGATAACGCGGTTCTGGAGGTAATCGAGGTGTTTCGCGTTGTAGACGATCTTGACCTCGTCGGTCGCGGCGCTCCCGATGCAGGTCAGACGGACGTCCCTGTCCTCGACCTCCTCGTCGGAGAGGATCTGTTGCATGTCCATGTCGATCTCGCCTTCCTTGACGATCGCGGCGCAGTTCGCACACGCGCCGGCCCGACACGAAAAGGGCCAGTCGTAGCCCTGAGCCTCGGCGGCTTCGAGGATGTACTCCGATTCGTTGACGTCCAAGCTGCCGTAGTCCTCGTCGCCGAGGTCGGCGTCGGCGGCCTCCTCGAAGAGGTCGTCGTCGTCCATTTCCCAGCCGTGATCGTCCAGTACTTCGTAGTTCAGGTACTCTACGGTAGGCATCACCCGAAAGTTCAACCCAGAGGTTGTTAACTCTGCTGTTTTCCGTGTTCGGTTTTTAGGCGCGCCGTATTCGATCCCCGTCCCGTCCGGCGATTTCGGACCTCTCGACTCGCGGTTCGTGACCGGCCGTTCGTGCCTATCGGATCGTCCGTCCGGTCGTCCGAACGGGCTCGGCGTTGCCCTACTGGCCGCGCTGTCGGATCGGGCGGTAGCGATCCCGTGTTCCGATGGAACTCGGCCCGGAACTCGAACGTCCCTCGTCCCCCCGTCACGCCGGGAGGTCGGGCGATCGAGGCGGTTTCGCGGGTCGATCGATCGGCGTTTCCGGGGAGCGAATCGGAGCACGACGACCCCTGGATTTCGACCGATCGATCGGAGGACGAGGCCTTCGTCCTAAGCCGATTACACATGCATCGGTAATACCCATTGCTGTAGCGCTCTTTCCACTTCCAATGAAGGACGGCTGTGCCTACTGCCGGAACTGTAGCTGGGAGTCCTGCGAACCGGACAAGAGGGAACTGAACGAGCAAATGATCCGTCACGCGGGCCGGTACGAACACGACGTCGTCCTGGCCGGGAGTGCTAACGATCCGCTCGTGGGCCTATAACCCGACGTCCCCTGATCCCCGGCGCCGGCCCCGCTGTCGGTCGAAGACCGACGACCGAGAGGGCCCGTCGGAGGTATCGACGATCGGGAGAGGACACCGTCCAGTCATCGACACGCTCGCCGTCTCCCTGAACTGCCTCGACTTCCGAGTATCATAGCTAATCGCAGGACCGTCCTGTAGCTCGTGTGATGATCGAGGCCGGAAGTCGGGAAGACGGCATCGTTAGCCGCCTACTGGTCTGTACCCACTGTGGATGGCCGCAGGCGGGGAGAGTGACCGACGACGGCGAGGTGATTCCGAGTGCTCCGGTCGAGTGTGGAAACTGTGGCTCCGGGGCGTTCGCGCCCGTCGATGCCGAGGACCTGGGTCTGAAGTCGGGATCGTGACGGAACGGGTCGTAGCGGTAGCTCTCCAACCGGGGTCTACCGGGGGAACCGCCTCCGAACGGGGCGATAGCCGGTTCTCGGTCCCCACTACGACGAATACAGCCGCGAGCGAGCGCCGGGAGCGTTTCGGTCTCAGCGCTGTGAGTCCCGGAGGATCAGCGGCTCCATCGCGAGCGTCCGCTTCGCGATCGTCGCAACCCGCGCGATGTACGATAACAGTAACAGGAACGGAAGCAACGTGACGGTGATCGCACCGACGAGCACCCACAGGAGGGTCGGAAGGGCGAGCGTCGTGCCGGTGAACGTATCCGCCCCGACGAACGCCAGCATCGAGATGGCGACGAGCAGCGACGGCACCGAGAGGTAGATGATCAACTGCGAGAGGTCGATCAGCGTCCACTCGAAGTACAGTGTCTTGATATGTTCCCTGGCCGGGCCGGACATCGACAGCGTCGTCTTCAGGTCCTGGAGGATCGCCTCGTCCTCGGCGGTGAGGTCCGCGCCGTGTTCGTGAGCGATGCGTTCGGTCTGAAAGACCTTCCAGGTGTGATTGTAGTTGAGTGCGGCAAAGAGCACGTCGAACGAGCCGAACGACGCCCCTTCGAGTTCGTCTCTGACTTCCTCGGAATTGCCGGTAATACTATCAGTGAACTCGTCGACCTCCGCTCCGAGCTGGTCGTTGTCGCTGTCGGCGACGGCCTCGCGCAGTTCCTTCGTGCGCTGTTCGCTCGCGTCGATGATCGCCCGCAGGAACGCCGACGGGTCGGCGGGACTGGGCCGACCGATCAGCTCCTGGGTGTACTCGCGGAAATCCATCGCATTGCTCATGCGTTCGCGCTGTTCGCCGAGCGGGCCGTTCTCCTGGCTGATCACGAGCTGGCTAATCGTCACCACGAGCGTCGTGCCCGTAATGATCGCGCCGATCAGCGTCGAGACGATCGTCTCCATCGTATCGCCGGATTCGAGCGCCGACTGGAACGCCGCGAAGGACGTCGCCCCGACGATCGTGAGCGTAACGAACACGAGAATACCCAACAGCCCGGTGATGAGCAGGCGGTTCGCGCCGAGTACCGCCCAGAGCTTGAATCGGCTCTCGTCGGCCCGTGCGCGCATCGTATCGGCCGTACTGATGTCGGCGGCCGCGTCGCTGTCGATGACGGTCTCGGCGTCGACGCGCTCACGAACGCCGACCACCCGGTGGCCCATAGGGGGTTTACCTTCACGCTCGCCGACGTGGGTGGGGCCGCGCTCGTCTCGCTGGTCGATCAGCCGGTGCTGACGATCGACATGCGTATCGACTACCTCGAAGCCGGCGCGGACGATCTGCGCGCCGAGGTCGATATACGTCGTCAGGATGGCACTGTCGGCGTCGTTGATATCGAGGTGACCGACGAGAACGGAGCTGCGGTCGCGGACGCTCGGGGCGTCTACAAAACCAGCTGAACGACCGGGGGCCGAAGAGAACGGAACCCAGAGGCAGGGCCGAAGCGAGGAGCGTATCGCTAGTCGAGGAGCGCGAAAAATCGGGGTTCGAGGGCCGCAAATCGCCTATTCGTCGCTAACGATGAAGTCCGATGCGATCGCGAGGACTTCGTCCATCGTCCGCGCAGGATCGAAGGCGTTGGGGAACGGACTCGTCGTGTCGAGCACGTTGAAGTAGCTAGTATGACGCGCCTCAACCGAGTGGATGCTCAGTGCGGGCGGGATGAGGTCGTCGTTCTCGATCGACGGCGCCGCACCGGCATACGCCGAGACTCCCACTGCTTCGATCGTCGCCGACAGACTCGCGAACTCCTCGATCGAGTCGTACGGGAACTCGTACTCGGCCGGTTCGACCGGATCGCCACCCAAGTCCTCGATGGTCTGCGTGAGGGTCTCGACGTGAGCCTCCTCGTGATCCCGAACCGCCTGAACGAACTGGTAGGTCGAGTAGCGAAGCGAGTCGTTCGCGAAGATCGCCGCGACGTCCGAGCGCTCGACATCCGACTCGGAGTATTCGTCCAGGAACTCGTTGTAGTACGCCGCTTCTAAGTGTTCGAGCGTTAGCGCGTAGTTCAGGATATCGATGTCCGAGACGTCCTCGGCGTCATCGTCCTCGGCGTCGGTCTCCTCGACGACATCGACGTGTGCGTCGTCAACGACGGCCTCGCCGTCCGCGGTGTAGGGACCGTCGTCCTCGCCGCCGCTTTCGACGAAGTCGTACTCCTCGTCGCCGTCGGTGTCCTCGTGGGGCATCGCGATCAGGGTCTGGTCCTCTTCGAGGGTGTCCGTCTCGAATTCAGCACCGTCGACCTCGAACAGCGATACCTCGACGTCCTCGTAGCTACCGGATTCGAGGTAGTGCGAGACCCCGATCACGCTGTCGAGCACTTCGCCGTCGAGCAGTGAGGAGTCGTGAATGGCGACGAACCCGTCCTCCGGGACGTATACCGAAGCGACGGTAACGCTCGTGCCGGTCGTCTCCTGGTCGTCGAAGGTGACCGTCGCGACGCCCTCGGCTGCGGCCGTGCCGGCTCCGGCGGCCGACAGTGCCACCCCACCGGCACCGACTTTCGCCGTGTTTCCGAGGAACTTCCGGCGGGAGCTAAGTTTCTCTGTCACTCGTTGCATCAGTTCGATCGGCGTTTCGCTCTCAGCCGTGGTGTCGTCGTTTGCTGTCATTGTCGTGCGCTGTGCGCAGAGGATATCGTGCCGTCCAATCATAAAGGGATTCGCCGGATTGACACCCAAATTTCTATATGATTACGTTTACTTAAGATCCGAACTAAAACGAACGCACCGAACCAACGGCTGAGAGGTGAGGCGAGGAACGACGGTACAGTCACCGTACGCTCGCGTGATGGACGAGGACTACTTCGAGTCGGTTCAGAGTAGTACGACGAGTCGGCGGAGAGGAGACCACAACCACAGCGGTCGTTGCGGTAGCGGATGTGGTCAGGCCAGCATTGCACGCGTGAGTGAGGGCCGTCCGAACGAGCGTTTTTGGTGCGACGGTCGTTCCCGTTCGTGGTTCAAGAGAGCGAAGCTCTCTTGTCATCACGAAAGGCGCTTCGTGCCTTTCGAACGACTTCGCTCACGAGAACAGATTTTTGCTGGCTCTGCAGTGAACGAGCACCGGAGGTGCGAGTGAGCGAAGACGCCAGGAAAAAGCTGCGTGCTACTGAAAGGCCACGGGTTCAGTCGCCGATTCGTCGTCGGTGATCTTCGCGAGGGCTTCGCGGAAGTCGGCCATCTCGACTTCGGTGCGCTCGTCGCGGATCGCGAACATGCCGGCTTCGGTGGTGAGGCTCTCGATCTCCGCACCGCTCAGATCGTCGGTTTCAGCGGCCAGCGCCTCGAAGTCGACGTCGTCGGCGAGGCTCATATTACGGGTGTGGATCTGAAAGATGAGATCCCTGCCCACCTCGTCCGGCTTCGGAACGTCGATGAGTCGATCGAACCGCCCCGGACGGAGAATGGCGCGATCGAGCATGTCGAAGCGGTTCGTGGCGGCGACGATGCAGATGTCGCCCCGGTCGTCGAAGCCGTCCATTTCGTTGAGCAGTTGCATCATCGTCCGCTGGACCTCGGCGTCGCCGGAGGTCTTCGATTCGGTGCGAGTAGAGGCGACGGCGTCGATCTCGTCGATGAAGATGATGGCAGGTTCGTTCTCCATGGCGAGTTCGAACAGGTCCCGGACGAGGCGAGCGCCCTCGCCGATGAACTTGCGGACCAGCTCGGAGCCGGCCATCTTGATGAAGGTGGCGTCGGTCTGTTTCGCGACTGCTCTCGCGAGCATCGTCTTGCCGGTCCCCGGCGGCCCGTGAAGGAGCACGCCCGTCGGCGGCTCGATGCCGACCTCGTCGAACTGATCGGCGTCGAGCAAGGGCAGTTCGACGGCTTCTCGCACCTCGCGGATCTGGTCGTCGAGCCCCCCGATGTCGCCATAGGACACCTCGGGGCTGTGTTCGATCTGCATCGCCTGGGCGCGGGCGTCGGTTTCGGCCGAGAGGGTCGTTTGGATCGAAAACGAATCGTTGACTGCGACCCGATCGCCGGCTTCTAACTCGTCGTGGAGCTGTGGAGCGACCTCGGTGAGGATCTCCTGGTTCGTGCCGTGTTGTTTGACGACGACGCCGTCGTCGGTGACTTCCTCGACGGTCGCAACGTACAGCGAGGAGGTCTTGAGCGCGCCGTTCTCCCGTTCGAGGCGGTCGACTTCCTCGCGGAAGTCGTCGCGGCGGTCCTCCGCGACGTCGAGCTGGTCGTCGAGTTCGGCGTTGACCTGCGCGATAGTGATGAAGTGCTCTCGCAGCGCTTCGAGGCGCTCTTCGGGGCTCATCTCGGGATCGAGGTCCAATCGCGGCCGATCCGGGATGGAGGGGCTGCGTGACATTTGACAGCGATAGTAGGAGGTAGACCTAAAAGTGCCTTTGGGTCACGGTCGGCGTCCCTCTCACCGGTACGCCGGCACTCGATTCGACGGGTCGTGTTCCGGTTAACGAACCCGATCCGATCGTGCTACCGGAGGTCGGCAAAGGCCGAGAGGCGCTCGTCGTACTCGGCAATCGCCGCCTCGATCGGGGCCGAGGCAGTGACGTCGACGCCGGCGTCGTCGAGTAGTGCAACCGGATACGCGCGCGACCCGCGTCGAAGGAACCCAAGATACTCGTCGACGGCGGGCTCGCCCTCGTCGAGAATCCGCCGGGAGAGCGCGAGCGCCGTGCTGATCCCGGTGGCGTACTGATAGACGTAGTACGACCGGTAGAAATGCGGGATCCGCATCCACTCGCGAGCGATTCGGTCGCCGAGCGTAGCCGGCTCGTAGTACGCTTCCTTGAGGTCGTAGTAGCACTCGTCGAGGCGGTCAGGGGTCAGCGCGTCGCCGGCCGCCTCGATCTCGTGGGCACGGAGTTCGAACTCCGCGAACATCGTCTGTCGAAACAGCGTCGAGCGCACCCGTTCGAGGTACTCGTCGAGGACGTGTTCGCGCAGGCGGTCGTCGTCGAGCGTATCGAGCAGGTGTTCGGTCAACAGCGCCTCGTTCAACGTGCTTGCGACCTCGGCGACGAAGATCTCGTAGCCGCTGTAGACGTACGGTTGGGCCTCGCTCGCGAGCTCGGAATGTAGCGAGTGGCCGAGTTCGTGGGCCAGTGTGTACATCGAGGCGACGTCGTCCTGGTAGTTCATCAGGATATACGGCTGGGAATCGTAGGTCCCGCCCGAGTACGCTCCCGACTGTTTGCCTTCGGATTCGTAGACGTCGACCCACCGCGAATCCAGTCCCGTCGCCAGCCGCTCTTGATACTCGTCGCCCAGCGGCGCAACCGCCTCGATCACGTACTCGCTCGCGTCGTCGTAGGGAATCTCGGGTTCGTCGCTCTCGGCCATCGGAGCGTAAAGATCCCACATCCGGAGTTCATCGACGCCGAGCGCGTCGCGCTTCAACTCGGCGTGACGGTGCAGTGGCCCCAAGTTCTCCCGCACCGTGTCGACGAGCGTGTCGTACACAGAGAGAGGGATGTTCGCGCTGTCGAGCGACGCTTCGCGGGCGCTCTCGTAGAAACGCGCTTCGGCGTGTTTCCGGTCGGCTTTGACGCTGTTGCGGTAGGCGGCCCCGACGCTGTTTCGCACCGTTTCCCACTCGTCGTAAAACGCCTCGTAGACGTCGCGGCGAAACGCCCGATCGGGACGCTTCTGTAAGGTGGTGAAGTTGCTAAGCGTGATCTCGACCGGAACTCCTTCCGGGTCCTCTACCGCCGGAAAGGACATATCGGCGTTCGAGAGCAGGTTGTAGACCTCGCCCGTCCCGCCAGTGACCTCGCCGAGTTCCGAGAGCAGTTGTTCGATTTCGGCCGAGCGGGTGTGGGGTTTCATCCGCAGAACCTCGTCGAAGTAGTGCCCGTACGTTTCGAGCGCCGATTCCGCCCCGGCGAACTCGTCTAACCCCTCGCGGCCGAGTGCCTGGAGTTCGGGCTCGATGAAACTCGCCGCGCTCGACGCGTCCGACGCGAGCGACCCGGCCCGGGCGGCGAGCGCCTGGTAGGTCTGATCCCTGGTGTCCTCGTCGCGGCGCATCCGAGCGTAGGCCGAAACGTTCGCTACTGCCCGCATGACCGCCTCGCGGGTCTCCAGAACCGATAGCAACGTCTCTGCGCTCTCGGCGACTTGCCCTTCGTAAGCGCGCAGGTCGTCGAGGCGGTCTTCAGCCTCCTCGTAGGCCGCCTCCCACTCCTCGTCGCTCGCAAAGATCGCCTCTAACTCCCAGGTGTACTCCTCGGGAAGGTCGCTACGGGCGGGCACCGAGCTCATACCCGGGAAACGACCCGAGGAAACAAAACGTACCCGGCATCGACCGCCCGCGAGAAGGGGAACTCGCCCCGTCCGCCGTGATCGATCGCCCCGTTTCCATCGGTGCCGTTCCCGGCCGTCGCCGTTCCCGGTCGTCATCGCTCCTCGGCCGGGGCGATCGCTCCGAACGCGGTACGTTTCGATCCCCGTAGCGGCCGAAAGAACTACGTAGTAATCCAGTGATACTTACTACCGTGGCCCCTGCAAACGCCGGTCGAAACGTTCGCGTCGATCTCGCGACGCTCGTGGGACTCGGGCTAGCCGCCCTCGCGTTTTACGCCGGTCTCCGGGGCCTCTCGCTCGTTCGCCTCCTCTTAGAAATGCCCTACGTTCGGGGTACGGACGTGTTACTTTCCGCACCCGACGTGCTGGCCGGCCTCCTCGTTCCGGCGATCGGACTCCCTGTTCTCGCGGTCGCGCTCGGTTACGTCGCCGTCTTCGATCGGCGTTCGATGGCGGTCGTTGTCCTCGTCGGACTGACGATCGGCCTGCTGTACTGGTCGAACGGCGTCGCCTTCGCGGCGGCCGCCGCCGTGCTCGCCGGTGCCTTCGCGGTTCTCGACGTCGTCTCCGCACGGACACGCGCTCACGAGGACTGACCGGTTCCCGACACTCCCGACGCTCGGCTCCCGACATCCGGCTCCCGAGTCCGACTCCCGACGTCTCGATTCGGGAGACGAACTCCCGGTCGTCACTCGGGATCGACGCCGCAGTGACGGGTGACCGGTCTTTTCACCGAGGCGCACCTTCCGACCGGCATGCGAGAGACCTCGATCGACGCCGTCGTGGGACGCGCCTGGTGCGACGACTTCCCGTGGGATTTTCTCACCGCGCTCACCGAGATCGGCGACCGCTCGGGTGGTGGGCCGGGCGAACGCCGCGCCGCCGACCTCCTCGTCGAGGCGCTCGAAAGCGCCGACGCCGATCCGACCATCGAACCCTTCGAGATGCGCCGCTGGCATCGGGGCGGCGCGTCGCTTTCGGTTCGCGTACCAGCCGACAACCCAAGCGATCCCGACGGCTTAATCCTCAAACAGGTCATTCAGGGCCCCAGGCCGGCTCGTCGACGTCGGGGACGGCACGCCCGACGAGATCGATCGAGCGAACCTACAGGGCGCGATCGCCGTCACCGGGACGACGACGCCGCCGGGCCAACGGTACGTCCACCGGATGGAGACGTTCGGCCACGCGATCGAGGCGGGTGCGGTGGGCGTGATCTTCGTCAATCACGTCCCCGGACAACTGCCGCCGACGGGTAGTCTGGAGTTCGATCTCGAAGCGGATGCGCCGGGCGTCGGCGTCTCCGCGGAAACCGGCGCGTGGCTCCGCGAGTACGCAAATCGGGACGGCGACGCGGTGCTCGACGTCGACGCAAGTACGGAGGGGGGAACGAGCCGGAACGTCTCGGGTACGCTCGGACCCGACAGCGACGAGGAGGTGGTGGTGCTTGCCCACTACGACGCCCACGACGTCGCCGAGGGCGCGCTCGATAACGGCTGTGGGGCCGCCGTGCTCGTGGCTGTTGCCCGCCTGCTCGCGCGATTCGATCTCGACATCCGGGTCAGGGTCGTTGCGACGAGCTGTGAGGAACTCGGGTTGATCGGTGCCGAAACCCTCGCCGACTCGCTCGACCTCGATCGGGTGAAGACGGTCGTCAACATCGACGGTGCCGGACGCTTTCGGGACCTACGGGCGCTCACCCATGGCTCGGAGGACCTGTCCGACCTCGTGACCCGCGTGCTCGACGACGCGGGCCACCCGCTCGTTCTCGAAGCGTCGCCCCATCCCTACAGCGATCACTGGCCCTTCTTGCGGGCGGGAGTGCCCGCGCTCCAGTTCCACAGCGAGCGCCCGAACGCGACCGGCCAGTGGGAACGGGGCTGGACCCATACCCGCGCGGACACCCGCGAGAAGGTCGATCGCCGAAACCTCCGCGAGCACGCGATCCTCGCCACGCTCGTCGTCCGCGAACTGGCGAGCGGGGACGTCGAAATCGATCGCGTGCCGCCCGCCGAAACCCGCGAATGCTTGGGGGAGGCCGGCGCGGAACCCGGGATGCGTGCGGCGAGGATTTGGCCCGACGACTGGTGAGATGCCGGCCTCAGACGTTAAATACCGACGGCGACCGGCCGACTATCACAACCGACTCGCCAGTGGGCGTCGTAGAACGGCTATGACTCCCGGTGGCTGTCCGCACTGTGGCGCGCCGTATCGAAAGACCGTCTCGGCCGACGAGGATACCCTCGGCGAACTCGCCCTCCCCGGCGAGGAGTACGCCGCAGTCTGTTACAACGTCCGCGCCCGAGCGGAAGCCTATCTCGGCTTCACTCTCTACTTCCACCCGGCTACCGTTCACGCGGTCGAGACGCGTCCCGAGAATGCCATGGACCCCGAGGAAGACGAACGGACGGACCGAGTGCCGGAGTGGTCCCGCGAGGACGTCTATGCCTCGATGGCGACCGCACGCTCACACCGCGATCGTCTCTCGCGCTGCGACGGCGTCGCCGCCAGGATACGCGACCTCCCGCTATCTCACGCGCGATTGTTACCGGAGAACCGACCGCGGGAACCGCTATCGTGATTCAAGGGCACTGAGCAAGTAACGTACAACCAGTTTTGGCGGAGTTCGACTCTCGCTCGCTGTCATCGGTCGACTATCGGATGCGGCTACCGATCGTGCCGGCCACGCGCGCTCGCGTCTCGTGTTCGACTCGCCGTGCCTCGAAGACGTCACGGGCGCTCGTTGCCGCCTCCTCGTCGATCTCGAACTCGACGCCGGGATACGTAACACTCGTGAGCACGAGCGGAGCCGGGGAACTCGGCCCGATCCCCGCCGGGCCGTCGAGCGGCTCGGCCGAGAGCACCCGCTCGACGCGCGAGAACGGTAGCTCGCCGCTCGCTACACCCGCTATCAGCGCCACGAGCCGGCGAACCAGCTGTCGGGAGAAACCACCGGCGCGGAACCGGAGGCGGAGGTATCGGCCGTCCTCTTCGACGTCCGTTTCGAGGGTTCGTGTCGTGTTCCGGTCGTCGGGCGTCAAATCGTAGAAATCGTGCGTGCCCGAGAGCGCATCGAGGACTTCCCTCGCTCGTTCCGTCTCGACGTCGGGCGCGTGGAGGTGGTAAGTATACTCTCGAGCCATCGCGTCGTGGGTCGCGTGAAAACCGGGTGAAACCTCAGCGGACACCCACGCGCGGACGGAACTCGGGAGTTCGGCGTTCAGCGCTCGCGGCCCGAGCCAGTCGGGACACTCGAAGGCGACGGTCTGAGCAAGTGCCGAGACGCCCTTATCAGTACGACCGGCGGCGGCGTAGCCCGCGGGCTTCGACGCGCCCTCCGCGAGAAGGTCGAGCGCACTGAGTGCGTCGAACAGCTCGCCTTCGATCGTCGGGACGTCCGGCTGGCGCTGAAAGCCCCGGTAGCCCTGTCCGTCGTACGCGAGGCGAAAGGCACGCATCCCGTTCAGGAGTCGTCGGCGAAGGTTCCGTAGGTCGGCCGGTCGCCCTCGCCGGGGAAGCTCTCGACCGGAGCCGTGGTCTGGTCGCCGCTTTCCATCTCTTTTACCGTCACGACGCCGTCTGCGAGGTCCTGCTCGCCGACAACGACGACGGTCTCGGCACCGATCGAGTCCGCATAGCCCATCTGAGCCCCGAAGCTCCGGCCCGAAACGTCGGTTTCGGTAACGTGTCCCCGCGATCGAAGCTCGCGGGTGATCCGTGCGGCTTGCGTTCGGACCTCCTCGGCGTCGCCGACGCGAAGCACGTAGTAGTCGGTCTCGATCGGATCGTCGGGCCACACCCCGGCACGCTTCAAGAGCAATCCTAGTGGTGCGAGCCCCGGCGCGACGCCCACCGCGGGAGTCGGCTGGCCCCCGACGCTCTCGATGAGGTCGTCGTACCGGCCGCCGCCGAACACCGACCTCGATACCTCGCCCGTCGAGTCGAAGCACTCGAAGACCACCCCCGTATAGTAATCGAGCCCGCGGGCGGTATCGAGCGAGAGGGTGAGGTACTCCCCCACGCCGAAGTCCTCGGCGGCCGCGAGCACCGCTTCGAGGTTCGAGACCGCCTCGTCCACCCAGTCGGTATCGGCGAACGAACGGACCTCTCCTACGTCACCGGCCGAAAGCACCGCGTCGAACTCCCGTGCACCCTCCCGATCGAGGCCGGCGGCTTCGAGCAAGTCGTAGTACTCGGCCGTCTCGATCTTCTCGCGCTTGTCGACCGCGCGGATCGCTTCGGTCGTTCGAACCCCCGGATCGATCGATTCGAGGAGGCCACCCAGGATATCGCGGTGAGAAACCCGGAACTCGAAGTCCTCGCTCCCCAATCCGAGGTCGGTCAGCGCGTCGGCGGCGAAGGCGAGTACCTCGGCGTCGGCTTCCGGAGCACCGGACCCGAATATGTCGGCGTTCAGTTGGTAGAACTCCCGGTACCTCCCTTGCTGGACCTGTTCGTAGCGCCAGAAGGGGCGCGTCGAGAACCACTTGATCGGTTTCGCGAGTTCCTGTTGCTTGGCGACGATCATCCGTGCGACCGTCGGCGTGAGTTCGGGCGTGAGCGCGAGTCGGCGGCCGCCCTTGTCCTCGAAGCTGTATAGTTCGTCGACGATCTCCTCGCCGCTCTTGTCGATATAGAGGTCGGCCCCCTCGATCGCCGGCGTCCCGATCTCGCGGAAACCGTAGCGGCGGGCGACGGCTTCGAGCGAATCGATGACGCGCCGGCGCGCGCGCATCTCGTCGGGGTAGAAATCCCGGACGCCCTTCACGTGGTCGTACATGGCTGTGGGTTACCGAGCGGATGGGTTGGCCCTTTCGTTCGTCGTTCGCTGTTGTGACAGTACTGTGTGGTCCGGCCCACTAACGCACCGACGCGAAGCGGGTCGCGTCGCAGCGACATCGACTCTCAATGATCGAGGCGATCGGGGCCGATCAGGTATCGGTCTCGTCGTCGCCGGCAGTCACGCCGCTGGTCACGAGCGCACTCACTGCCTCCTCGACGGTCATGTTGACGTCGTAGGTCCGCTCGCGGGGAACGTAGGTCAGAAAGCCGCCCATCACCGGGTTCGGCGCGAGCGGGACGAACAGCGTCACCATTTCCGACTCGCCGGCGGCCCGTTCGATCGCGCTGATGGATTCGGCGGTGACGAACGCGATCGAATACGCACCTTCGTGGGGGAACTCGACGAGTCGCACCTCCTGGAAACTGTCGGTGTCGCTTTCGACGAGCACGTCGCTCATCCGCCGGAAGCTCGTATACACGGTCCCGATGCCGGGAATCGCCTCCATCCCGGCGTGAAAACCGCTCGCGAGCCGTTCGCTCGACGTCGATTCGGCGACGAACCCGATCACGAGCACGACACCGACGAGCGAGAGTATCGAGGCGAACTGGATGAACCACGCCGGCGGCGTGTCGGCGAAGACCACGTTCACCGCATTGACGATCGGCGTGAGCACGTTCGCAAGGAAGTTGAGCGCGAAGGTCACGACGAACAGCGTGACGACGGTCGGGATCGCAAGCGCGCTCCCGGCGAGCAACCATCGGCGAAGCGAGTCGACGATCGATCCGTCCGGATCGGCGTCGGAATCGGAGCCGGGACCGGGATCGGAGTTCGAACGGGAGGGAGCGGTCGTCGTGTTCGACATGTAAACATATACTCGACGGTCGGAAAGAGTGTTATGGGCGCGATAGCAACCCAGCGATTCGAGGCGGCCGCTATTATCGTTCTGTCGCTGGAATACGAGCCGACTTTTCAGTGAACTACCGCCGTCGGATGTTGTACTCCTGGGAGTCGGGTTTCAGTTCCTGAAGGAGGTCACGCATCTGGTCCTCGTCGATCTGGTCGCCGAGCCGGCCGCTCCGGGCGAGCGCGAGCACCTGTTGTTCGACCTGATCGGCGAAGTCGGGTTTGGACATCCGCACCGAATTGAGCCGCTTTCTCGCCCCATCGGTGAGGTGCTTGCGGAGCTGAGCCTTTTTTTGTGCTTCTGCCTGCTCGCGTTGGGCCTGCTGGGCCTCGCGGGCGGCTTCCGAATCCCCGCCACCCTGTTGTTCCTGAAGCTGTTCGAGCCGTTCCCGTCGGAGCTGTTCGATGTCTTCCTCGCTTCCGTCGCCGCTCATACCTCCACTTGGGGCCACACGAGTAAAAAACCACACGGAGCGCGTAGGCTCGAACCCGCTCGTGCGGGACGACTACCCCGTCCTTTCGATCCGGCCGGTCCCGACGTCGGATGATCGAGTCCTCGGTGTGGTCGATCCGATGGAACTGCACCGACCGTATCGGCCGTACCGGGCATATCGACCGTACTGGCCGGCGACGACCGTATGCTTACAGCAACTCGCCCGTCGCGACCGGGATCACCCGGCCGCCTACGTACACGTCGATCACGGTCTCGCTTCCGTTGCTTCCGTCGCTTCCGTTGCTTCCGTCGCTTCCGTTGCTTCCGTCGCTTCCGTTGCTTCCGTCCTCGCTTTCGTTCTCGTTTCCCGTGCCGTCGACGTCCTCGGACCCCGATCCGTCCGCCGCGTCCTCGGTGCGGAGATAGAGCAACGACGGCCGATCGAGTTCGTAGCCCTGTTCGACGCGGACGTCGATCGCCGGCGAGCCGAAAAAGCGCTTGCGGGCGAGGTAGGCTGCGAGACAACCGTTCGACGAGCCGGTTGCGGGGTCCTCGGGAACCCCGTGAACCGGCGCGAACACCCGAACGTGCAGGTCGTTGTCGCTCTCGACGGTCTCGGGACAGAAGACCAGGACAGTTTCAGCGTCGCTCGCCTCGATCAGCTCCCGATAGTGCTCGTCGTCGATCCGTGCCCGCCGGACGGCGTCGAGCGACCGGCACGCGAGAACGAGCGTCGGCAGTCCCGTCGAGACGACCCGGGGCGCGAACTCCCCGTCGAGATCCGGTTCGTCGAGGTTCACCGCCCTCGCCGCGAGTACGGGCTCGACCCGCTCGCCGAAGGAGGGGTCGGGCTGGCGCATCCAGAACAGCTCGTCGTCGCCCTCGCCCTCGATCGTTACCGGCACCTCCCCGACGCCGAGCGAGAGCGCGATCTCGTCGCCCGGTTCGTCGGTTTCCCCGTCTCCGTCCTCAGCACTGTCGAGAACCCGCTCGCGGAGTACGGACGCGGTGCCGAGCGTCGGGTGGCCGGCGAAGGGCAGTTCGGTCTCAGGCGTGAAGATTCGTACCGGATAGCCCTCCCCGGTCGGCGTCGCCGATTCGATAAAGGTCGTCTCCGAGTAGTCCATCTCCGCTGCGATCCGTTGCATCTCGCTGTCGGAGAGGTCCCCGGCATCCCACACGACGGCTAACTGATTGCCCGTGTACCGTTCCTCGGCGAAGACGTCGACGATGTGAAAGGGACGAGACATGGGGCAAGGCGTCGACCCGTAGCGACGAAAGCCTCGGGCCTCGGCTTCACGTTCGGCCGACCTACTCAGGCGTAGCGTTCGAGTTCCGGACGGTCGAGGTCCTCTAAGACTTCGCCGGCGGTCTCGTCGAGCAGTGCTCGTCCGTCCGCGGAGATCCGTCGGCCCTCGCCCTCGGCGTGGTCGACGTAGCCCGCTTCCTCTAACTGCTGGAGGATCGTGCGAACGATCTTTCCGCTTCCCTGCGTCGAGCGCGGCGGGGCGGTGCGATACCTGGTCGAGCCCTGCTTCGTGCCGCCGTACTCGCTACGCAAGCGCTCGACGCCGATCGGACCGGATTTCGCGACCTTCCTGAGCACGCTCGCGGCGCGTCGTTCCCAGAAGTCGGCCTCTTCGGGTGGGAGTTCGCGGCCGGCGCCGGTCTTCGCGAAGGTCGCCCACGGCGGTGCGTCTACGTCCTCGGCGAGACGCTCGGCCAGCACCTCGTAGAGCGCGTCGGCCGGCACGTCGTAGAACGTCGTCATAGGTGAAAATAGCTCGACGGCGAAACTTAACCTCGTCGTCTCGACCCCGCTTTTCGCCGGTGTTACCGTCGCCGTTGTCGTTGTCGTCGTTGTCGCTACCGTTTAGCGCCGTCGCCATCGCTGTCGTTAGCCGTCAGCGTTACTGTCGCCGCCGAGCGTTCTCTCAGGCCTCGGCGCGGTTGACGCCGAGCGCCGCGGCGGTACCCCCGCCGACGACGGTCGGCAACACGTACGTTGCCCCGCGATGGATCGCCACGGCGGCGGTCGCGGTCGCCGAATCGATGCCGAAGGCCACCAGCAGGAGAATCAACACCGCCTCGACGCCGCCCAACCCGCCCGGAAGGGGAGTGATACCGGCGATCGCGCCGACGGGAATGGCGACGAGCACGACCGCGAAGTTCGCGCTCACTCCGAGTGCGAACAACGAGAGCCACAGCGACGTGGCGAGTCCGATCCAGCCGAGCGTCGAGAAGCCGAGCGCCAGCGCCAGCGTCTCCCGATCGCCGGCCACCCGATCGACGGCGGTGAAAAAGCCCTCGACCCGTGCTTCGAGCGCTCCGGCCTCGGGCGGCGACAGTCGGGGGACGAGTTTTCCGAGCGCCTGAAGCACCGGCGTCAGCACGTCGATCGTTCGCGCCTCGATAGCGTAGCGGTGGCGCCATCCCAGAAAGGCACACACCGGAAGCGCGATCGCGATCGCGACGACTGCGGCGGCCGCGAATTCGAGCCGGCGGCCGAGCGTGATCGTCGCGGCGAAATAGCTCACTCCGACGAGGGCGAGCATCGTCGAGGGCACGAAGTTGAGCGCGTCGACGCTCGCGATCGCCGCCAGTCCCGTCTCGTACTCGCTCCGGGAGGCCCGCGAGATCAGCAGGGCAGAAACCGGCTCGCCGCCGGCTTGGCCGAAGGGCGTGACGTTGTTCGCAAAGGTCGCTGCGGCGTAGACGAACACGGCCGTCGGCGCAGTGATCGTCGCGCCGAGCGCCGTGAGTACAGTTCGGAGCGACAGTCCCCACGCCGACAGCCACGCGATCGCGACCGCCCCGATACCGAAGAGGACGCTCGTCCGTGCGTTGACCAACGCCGTGAGCACCTCGCCGATGCCGACGAACCAGAAGAGCACCGCGAGAACGACGAGCGCGCCACAGAAGCCGACGATCGTCGCTCTGAGATCGCCGTTCATTGCTCTCCCAACGACTGTACTCGGCTTGAACCCTCCGAAACGTAATTACCGTGTCCTATCGGCGTTCCGACCCGGCTCCGACCGACGGGGACCGCCGGATCGGACCGACCCGGTTTTTGTCCTCCACGCGTCGGTGAAGTACATATGAACGAACGGGATGCACTGCAATCGATCGCGGCGTGGCTCCCGGCCGCCGGCGACGACGCGGCGGTCGTCGGCGAGAACGTGCTCACGACCGACATGCTCCACGCGAGCACCGACTTCCCTGCAGGCGTCACCCGCTACACCGCGGGCTGGCGATCGGTCGCCGCGTCCCTGTCCGACGTCGCGGCGATGGGCGCACAAGCAGTCGCGAGCGTCGCGGTCTACGGTGCCCCGGCGTTCGACGAAACCGAACTCTCGGATTTCGTCGCGGGCGCACGGGACGCCTGTGAAGCCGTCGGCGCGGCGTACGTCGGGGGCGACCTCGACACTCACGAGGAGTTCACCGTGTCGACGACGGTGCTCGGACGGGTCGACGAACCGGTCTTCCGGTCGGGCGCGTCGCCGGGCGACCGACTCTATACCACCGGCACGCTCGGACGGAGTGCGGTAGCACTCGGGCTGTTCGAGGCCGGCGACCCCGAGCGGGCGAACGACCTGTTTCGGTTCACCCCGCGCGTCGAGGCGGGAACCGCGCTTCGCCCGCACGCGAGCGCGATGATGGATATAAGCGACGGGCTCGCCCGCTCCGTACACCAACTGGCCGACGCGAGCGATTGTGGGTTCGACGTCGAGTCGCCGCTCCCGATCGATGACCGCCTGGGCGAGGTCATCGACGACGCCGCCGAGGCCCGTGAACAGGGAATCACCTTCGGCGAGGACTTCGAACTCCTCGTGACGGTCCCCGAGAGCGCGACCGCCGCCGTCGAGTCCGCGTCGCTTCCGACCGCCCTTACTCCGATCGGCCGCGCCGTCGGTGAGGGAATAACGCTCGACGGCGACGCGCTCGGCGATCGTGGGTACACCCACGGATAGAGCGGAGCGGTCGGCGAAACCGAACTCTCGGAAATTCTATATCGAAACGACGATTGACGGGTGCCACGACACCGACTCGTGAGCCGATCGTTGGGGGCCCGACTGCCGGCGCGTTCGGCCCTCGGTCGTCGGGCGGGAACGCTCCGGATCGACCCCGTTCTCCGAAACCGAACGATCACTCCTCGGCGGCGTCGACGACCTCGTAGCCGAGGTTCGCCTCGCGGAGCCGGTTGGCGTGTGCCGATAGCTCGCTCGTGACCGCGATCAACAACACGTCGAGGCTCTTCGTCGCCGCTCTCGGACGGCGTGGGGCGTCCCGAACCAGGCGTCGGGTTCGATCGACGCCCGGCGGGCCGCGACGAGCGTTTCGATCCCGGCGGTCGCGACCAGATCGCGACTCGCGGCGAGGTCCGCGAGCACCGCCGTGTCGGCCGCGTCGCTCCCGCCCTCTCGTGTGGGAGGAATCGAGACGACCGTCACCGTCCCGAGATCGTAGTCGAGCACGCCCTCGGAGTTCGTCACCCCGACGTCGCCGCCGGCCTCGGCGTCGGTCACCGCGACCGCGGTCGCACCGCCGTTGTCGTCGGCCGTCGCTCGGAGTGTGCCCTCACCCATCGTCAACGAGACGAGCTGTCCCTCGTCGATGGGCGTCGTCGCGATCGCCGTCTCGACGTCGACCCGGCCGATCACGTCCGTCGAAACGTGCTCGACGAGATCGCGCAACGCGTCGGTCTGTGAGATGAGCCAGTCGACGCCCTCGTTGGTGACCGTATAGCGCCCCCGACCGCTCGTCTCGACGTAGCCCTCCTCAACGAGGCCTTTGAGGTAGTCGCTCACGGCCTGGGGGGATAACATCGATGGCCTCTGCGATCTCCTGTTGGCTGACCGCCGGCTGTCGTTCGGCGATTCCCACTAAGATCTCGTAGCGGGTGGCGTTGCGCTTGCTCCGGAGCACGCCGGCGTTCGCGGCCGCCTCGGCGTTCGCCTCGCGCGCCATCGACGGTACTGAGCACCGTTAGTTCAAGTAGCTTCGTGCTATCGCTACTGGACTCGCCTCGAATCGGTCGCTGGCGCT
>PXQR01000112.1 GCA_003021235.1 Halobacteriales archaeon QH_6_64_20
AATTCGGTCGCCGCTCCCCCACAAGTATGACGTGGCGGCTGGAAACCGCCGGCCGGAGGACGAACGGATGAGCCCTCGGGGTGCAATGTCTAGGGCAGTTCTCCGCCCTCCGTCTCCCTCCGGCGATTCGTAGTATACGCCCCACCTCACATAGTCGTATGCCCTTCACGTCAAGGGTGTTCGATTCGGGTGCCGTCAGCGGGGGACTGCCCCCGTCGTCCGCTCTCCCGGTTGAGTCGGCGGCCGAGTGCTCCTCGCGGGGCGACGACCGGTTCGATCGCCTCGTCGTCGAGAACTGCGGCCGGGTCCGCTCGGGGGGAGGACGTAGTGCTTGGATGTCCGTGTTAAACGTCTACATACGAGGGCGTCCAACTAAGCACCGAAGCACGGTTCTGCCGAGGACGAGGCCTCTGGACACCGCGACCGCGCGATCCCGCGCGCCACTGCCTTTCCCTGCTCCTCGCGGAGCGGGGCCACGACTTCCCCACGGGAGACCCACGAGATGACACCATCGCAACGAAAGGACGATCACATGGATCGGGAGAGATTTACCGCCGAACTTCAGCGCCTCGTCGACCGTGCGCACGACGACGGCGTCGCGCTCGTCGGCGGGTACAACGTCCGTTCCCCACACCCCGACGTCCCGGACTACACCGTCGAGATCACCGAACAAGAGAAGCTGATCTCGGACGGTGGAACGGAGACGACACCCGCTGACGCGGCTCCTCCAGGGGGCGGCACGACCGCGGCGGAATACCAACGCGATGCCATCGACCGGTTCCTGCTCGATTCGATGTGAGATCGATCAGGGAGACGACCAAGGACGATAGAGAACGGTCAGAGACGAACGGGGACGATCGGGGACGATCGGAGGACCGGGGCCACCCCCCGGGATCGTATAGCTCGCTTACATTACGTGATAGTACGTCTTACTGGATTCGAACTGGAGAATTGAATACCGGAATCGAAACGCTTGGGTGAGCACTGGCGGTGTGGTGACATATGAGCGTGGTAGTCGAGTGTTCCGTCCCCGCTGCCGGTTTCGAGTTGGGGAGAGCCCTCCGGGACGCCGAGTTCACCTCCGCCGAACTCGAACGCCTGATCGCGATCGGGTCGCACGGGGACGCCGGCACGATCGCGCCGTTCCTCCGGACGCTCGACGCCGACGCCGCGGCTCTCGAAGCGACCCTTCGGGACACCGAGGGCATCGATCACGCACGGTTGCTCGACGCGTTCGACGACCGAGCCCTCTTCGGCGTCGAGTGGACCCCGGCGGACGGCGGTTTCCTGCACACGCTGTCCGGTCTCGACGTCGCGATCTCCGAGGCGGTCGGGAGCGGCGATCGCTGGCGGTTCCGGCTTCGATTCCATACCGACGAGGCCCTCTCGGCGTTTCGGGAGTATCGACGGGAGGGCGAGACGGGGATCGACCTCCGGCGAGTGGCCGACCTCGCCGACTGGGAGACCGCGGAGCCGGCCGAGGCGATGAAACTGACGCCGGCCCAACACGAGGCGCTCGTCACCGCGTTCGAGGAGGGGTACTTCGCGGTTCCCCGGAGGACGAACCTCGTCTCCCTCAGCGAGCAGTTGGGTATCTCCGGGCAGTCGCTCTCCGAGCGGTTGCGACGCGGTGAGGGGAAACTCCTCGCCACGTCGCTGGTCGCAAAGCCCGAACCCGAACCTGAGTAGTACCACACGCCCGCGACGGAGACGGGATCGTGGCGATCGCGGTGATCGCTGGCTATCCTGAGGACTCGTTCCCAATCGTCGGGCGGCTACGATACCGGTCTCAGGTCTCAGCCCCCACCGCCGCCCCCGCCGAACAGTCGGGCGAACTGGCGGAGCACGCGATTGACCTGGGCTAAGAGATCAGCGATCCGATCGAGGATCCGCGTCAATCGTTCGAGTAACTCTACTTGTAGGGCGGCGATCTCGGTGCCGACGAACGCCGGCACCACCGAGACGACCCCCGCGAAGTCGATGCCGACGACGCTCGCGACGATCGCCGCTGTGACGATCGCAAAGCCCGCCGTACACACCCGGTCGAACCCCCTCATATGTCGTCATCGAACCCCGAACCGCAAAACTGGCCCGGTTGCATTCGACGGGTTCCTATCGGGGATGCGACGTTTTCCCCCCGTACCTCCGACGTGTGGGTGCCCTATGCGTGGTCCTCGCCGACAGGGAACCCGTCAGTAGCGGTCCGATCGTCACGGAACCGCGACCGATCCCGTTGCCACCGGACGCCGATATCGTCGGTCGGCGTTCTCGGCCGATCGACGACCGAGACGGACGAAGGGGAGCGACCCGGGCGTGCGACGGACTTATTAATCGCCACCGACGAATTGTTAACCACATGGCCGTCGTCGACTCGCTGTCCGAGTGGAACGTCCTGAGCACCCGAATCGGGATCGCGGGCGTACTCGCACTGTGTGGGCTGTCGGTGCTCGCGATCGCGACGGGTCGTCTCAAGGTGCTCGCGGTCAGTTGGGCTCGGGGACTGGTCTGGGGCTACGGGCTCGCGAGCGGCGCGATGGTGACGAGCGCCGCCGTGTTCTTAGTGCCCCAAGCGATCGGGTACGATCCGAAGATAGGGGGCTTCGGCGTCGCCGCCGGTCTGCTCGCGGGCTTCGGCGCACATACGATCGGCCACCGGCTTACCCATCTCGATACCGCCTTCGATACGACCGCGGCGGAGATCACCGCCCACGCCCTTTCCGCGGGGGCGATCATCGGGCTGGTCTACGCGACCCTGCCCGACCTCGGCTTGCTTCTGGGCCTGGCCATCGTCTCGCACAAAGGGCCGGCGGGATACGCCGCCGCGCGCCGTCTCGCGATGAACGGCAAGTCCGTTTCGATACTCTTGCTACCGGCGGCAGGGGTGGGGCTAACGGCGATCCCGGCGTCGGTGCTCCCGATACCCGAACTCCCGGCACTGAACGCCGCGATCTTCGGGTTCGCCTCGGGGGTCTTTCTCCACGTCGCGATGGATTTCTTACCCGAGTGCGAGGCCGGCTCGGAAGTCGGTGAAGTCGCCGCCCTCGCCGGCGACGCCCACGATCGCCTCGATCGTTTGCGGACCCACGCCGTTGCGAGCACGGCGCTCGGCGGCGGTGCCGTGCTTCTCGCGTGGGCCTCTCTCGCCCTCTGAGAACCTCATTACGTCGATCGAATCGATGGGTTCGATGGGTTCGATGGGTTCGGCAACGCCGTCAGGGTGAAGCCGGCGGACTCTTGTAGCTGGCCCGTCTGATCGCCATCGATGGCATCCACTGGCGACGCAGCACCCGACTTCACCGCAAAGCTCGGACGCGACGAACCGGAGGAGTTCACGCTCTCTGATCACCTGGACGAGGCACCGCTCGTGCTGGCCTTCTTCCCAGGGGCCTTTACGCCGCCGTGCACGAACGAGATGGTCGCGTTCCAGGACGACTTAGAGCGCTTCACCGACGCCGGGGGCACCTTGTATGGGGTGAGCGCCGACTCGCCGTTTTCCCAGAACGCCTTCCGCGAGGAACACGGTCTCGAGTTCGACCTGATCAGCGATATGGACGGCGAGATCATCGACGCCTACGGGCTCGGGATCGACATCGCCGACCTGGGTCTCTATGGCATCTCGAATCGCGCGGTGTTCGTCGTCAACGGCGACGGCGAGATCACTTACGAGTGGGTGGCCGAGGACCCGACCAACGAACCGGACTACGACGAACTCCGCGGGGCCGTCGAGAACGCCGCGTAGGTCGTTCGGTCGACCGCTTCGAGTACTTCGTTCTTTCGATGCCGCGGTGTAGCCATGAGCCGCTCGGCCTCGTGGCGAGGCGTCGCAACTGCCGTTCCCGACAGGTACAAGCGCCCGCCGATGGTAGTTTCGGTATGCAACACCGCATCCCGCAACCCCCCGAGGCGGGACTACTCAATGCCGTGCGATTCGGCACCGATCCGTTCCGATTTTTGGAGGGTGTGCAGGGACGCTTCGACTCGATCACTGCGGTGCCGATCCCGGGTCGCGCCCCGCTCGTGGTCGTCACTGACCCCGACCTCGCCCACGAGGTGCTCTCCCGTCCTCCTGAATTCCGCCGGGTCGCTGCCCAGGGATCGGCGAGCATGATCGCAGAACAGGGGGTCGTCCAGTCCGACGGCCCGCTCTGGCGTCAACAGCGTGGCATCATGCGCCCGGCATTCGTCGGCCGACAGGTCCGCGAGTACGCGAACACGGTCGGCCATCGGGTCGAGGAGCTGGCCGAGGAGTGGGCCGACATCGGCGCCGACGGCGAGCACCGGAACCTCCACGCCGAGATGACGACGCTCACCATCCGGGTGGCCTCCGAGATCCTCCTCGGCGAGGACATCGGCCACGACCGCGCGGCTGATTTCTACGAGTGGATGGCCGTCGCCGGTCGGGAGTTCGAGTTCTCCCCGACGACCGTGAGCCCCGCGTGGCTTCCCACCCGGACGGACCCCGAGTTCAGCGAAGCCGCCGAGGGTATTCGAGGTCTCGCCGAGGAGATCATCGAGCGCCGGCGCGAGACGCTGGCCGCCGAAAGCGAGGCCGAAGACGAGCGTGGGGGCGAGAACGGAACCGAAAGCGGGGACGATACCCGCGGCGGGTCGGGAACCGCCGGCGCGAAGCAACCCCAGGACATGCTCACGCTACTCCTTCGGGCCGAAGACGACCCGGAGGTCGAGTACCCGCCGAACCAGATCCGCGACGAGGTAGCGACCTTCCTCATCGCCGGCCACGAGACGACCGCGCTCAGCCTCTCGTACACCATGAGCCTGCTGTCCTGGAACCCCGAGGTACGCGAGCAGGTCCGCGAGGAGGCAAAGCAGGTCTTCGGCGTCGGCGAAAGCGCCCGAACGCCCGAGTACGACGACGTCGCCGATCTCACCCACGCCGATCGGGCCTACCGCGAGTCGCTTCGGCTCTACCCGCCGGCGTGGGCGACCTTCCGGCAGGCGACCGGCGACGTCCGCCTAGGCGAGTTTCGGGTCGAGGAAGGGTCGGCGATCGTGCTTCCCCAGTGGTCGATCCAGCGCGACCGGCGGTACTTCGAGAACCCTACCGAGTTCGATCCGAGCCGCTGGGAACGCCGGTCGCCGAACGCCGTGTCGGCGTACTTCCCCTTCGCGAGCGGCCCACACGCCTGTATCGGTCAGCAGTTCGCCCTGTCCGGTGCCACGCTCGCCGTTTCCCGTCTCACCCGGGACTTCGAGGTCGAGATACCCGAAGACGCCCTATCGGACCTGCGTCCGACGCCGACGCTCCGGCCGGCCGAGGGCGTCCCGGCGACGATCCGCCCGGTCGAATAGCACTCGCTAGAAATCACACTGACGGCCGACTTTCCGTGTCGAAACCCCGATTGCCGACCTGACGTTTCGCCTCGCTCTCGACCTGTAAGTGGCCCTCCGGTCGTCTACAACTCGATTTCCGTCTCGGGGTCGGGCAGGTCCCACAGGGTCTCGGGCAGGAAGGCATCGAGGTGATCGATCAGCCGCCGTTCGGAGACGTCCATTCCCTCACAGTGGGTCTCGGCGTCCTCGCGGACCGAGACGTGGATCTCCCCGTTTTCGACCGCGATCTCTAAGGGGAAGACCGAACAGCGCGTCGGCTTCCAGTCGTGCTCGGCGTGCAGTCCACAGAGCCCGTCCTCGCGCAGGAAGTGACACGCACCGCCGTCGCTAGCGTGCTCGGTCCTGTCCTTCTCCTCGCGCGGGACGAACTGCCGGCCGCGATAGTTCGTCGTTGCCTCGCTGAGGTCCGCGTGCTCGGCGAGTGCAGCGAAATCCGGTTCGTAGAGCATGACGCCGTGGTGACAACACCAGGTACACGAGTCGACGCACTCGAACGTCCGCTCGGGGTCGAACTCGACGACCGCCTCCCGACCTGGGTGGACCTCGATCCGACGGTTCCCGCCCCCTCGTCCCGTGGTGGTGCCGTCCGATCCGGTTGCCGCGTCGCCTCGGTCACTCACGCGCCCGCTTACGTTCGCGCGAGCAAAACCCTTCGGTCACCGTGCCGGCGTACTCCCGACCGACGACCGCGCGGACCGGCGTCGGAGACGTTCGGAACGCCGAACCGGCCGACGGTGAACGATTCGACTCGCCGTCGGTCGGTCTCGATCCCCGGTTAGCCGGTGTTCTTCATGCCGGCGGCGATCCCCTTGACCGTGAGTCGGAGGGTTCGCTCGCGCTCGGGACACAACTCCTCGGCGTCGAGCAGCCGAACTTGTAGCAGGTTCAGCGGGTCGACGTAGGGGTTCCTTCGTTCGAGGCTCTCTCGTAGCCACTCGCGCTCGGCGAGGTGTTCGCGTCCAGCGATGTCGGTGACTAGGGAAACGCCGCGTTCGTACTCGTCGCGCAGGCGACCGAAGAAGCGCTCCCGTAGCTCCGAATCGGCCATCGCGGCGTACTCGGCGGCGATCTCCATGTCGGTGCGGGCAAGCGCCAGCGCCGCGTTGTCGATCGTCGTCCTGAAGAAGGGCCACTCGTCGTACATCTCCCGCAGGACGTCGACATCGCCCTCTCGCAGATACGCGTCGATCCCGGTTGCGAGCGCGTACCACCCGGTGACGATACACCGCGATTGGGTCCAAGCGAACACCCACGGGATCGCTCGCAGGTCCTCGACCGTCCGCTCGCCGCTCCGGGAGGCCGGTCGTGATCCGAGATTGAGTTCTTCGATCACCGTGATCGGCGTCGCCTGCTCGAAGTAGGGCACGAACCCCTCCGTTTCGAGGAGCGCGCGGTACTCCTCGCGGGCGGCCTCGGCCATCGTGTCCATCGCGTCGAGCCAGGGCTTCGGAAGGTCGCCGTCACCGTCTTCGAGCGCGCGATGGCGTGCGCGCAGTTGGGCATCCAACATCTGTTCGAGTTCGCGTTCGGCGATCCGCCGGTTGGCGTACTTTTCGGCGATGGCTTCGCCCTGCTCGGTGAACTTGACCTGCCCGGTGACGGTTTCGGCGGGGAGCGCCAGTAACGCCTCGTTCATCGGGCCCCCACCCCGGGAGATCGAGCCGCCTCGACCGTGGAACAGCCGGAGGACGATTCCGTGGTCGTCGGCGACTGCCGCGAGCCGGCGCTGGGTTCGATAGAGGTCCCAG
The DNA here is from genome assembly GCA_003021235.1 of Halobacteriales archaeon QH_6_64_20. Taxonomy (GTDB): domain Archaea; phylum Halobacteriota; class Halobacteria; order Halobacteriales; family Halococcaceae; genus PXQR01. The sequence goes on from PXQR01000112.1 coordinate 7,101, forward strand.
TTCGCCGCGAGAAAGCCGTTTTCCTTGCTCGAATCGGAATACCCGATCATCACCTCCTGAACGCTACCTCTGGCGGCGAGCGCTCGCTCGTAGGCCGTGTTCTCGAACAGCGTCGTGAGAATCGAACCGGCCTCCGCGAGGGCGTGTTCGGTCTCGAACAACGGTACGACGTCGAGCCCCGAATGTCCCTCCAGGTCGATCACTCCTGCCTCCTCGGCGAGCAGACACACCTCCAAGACGTGACTCGCTTCCTCGGTCATGCTGATACAGTAGGTGTCGATCGCGTCGGTGCCGTACTCGCGCTGCCACTCCGCCAGCCGACCGAACAACTCCAGTACTTTCGCTGCCGTCTCCGATAGCTCCGCGCGTGCCTCGATCCCGAAATCGATCACGTCTCGTTCCTGGATCATCGCGTCGGTCAGCAACGCTACGCGTTCGGCTTCGTCCAACTCCCGGTACTCGATTCCCTCCCGGGCGAGCACCTCGGCGATGGCTTGGGTGTGGTTCTCGCGGTGGTCACGCAGATCGAGACCGGCGAACCCGAACCCGAAGGTATCGACCTGCCGACGGAGCGGTTCGACGTGTGCGTCGGCGACGACGCCCGCGCCGTTCGCCCGGAGGTCCGCACCGATCGCCTCGAGATCCGCCAGCAGTTCTCCTTTTCCATCGTATCCGCCGGGTCGGATGTCGCCGACGCGGTCGAGGCGTTCGCGCATCAATCGTAGCTTCTCCCGGTAGGGTTCGTTCGGGTAGCGTTCTGCGGCCGCCTCGGCGACTCCCGGGAGGCGCTCGCGGTCGGCGTCGAGTCGGGCCGCCGATCGGGGCGTGAGCGAGAGGCGCTCGCCGTCCTGGCTCAACACTCCCGATAGGTGTTCGAGCGCGTCGCGATAGCGCGAGAGGGCGATCTCCCGTTGGCGCTCCAAGGTCGCTTCGGTGACGTCCGGAGTGACGTAGGGGTTGCCGTCCCGGTCCGACCCCGCCCACGAGCGGAACTCGAACAGTTTGGGCACCGAGACGTCGAATTCGGTCGCTAAGGCGTCTTCGAGTTCGTCGTAGACCTCACCGGTCACGTCGAAGAGCACCTCCTCTAGATACCACTGGACGTTCCGAGCCTCGTCCGTGGGCTCCGGGCGCCGCTCTCTGACCTGCGCGCTCGCCCAGAGGCTCGAAACCTCCGCTTCGATACTCCGATGTACCTGTTCTCGTTCGAGGGCCGTAAGGAGGGACTCGTCCAGCGTCTCTAGTGCGTCGGCGATCGCGCGTAGCTTCGATTTGACCGTCTTCCGGCGCGCCTCGGTGGGATGAGCGGTGAAGGTCGGGACGATGAGGACGTCCTCTAAAACCCGCTGGACGGTCTCGGCGTCGGCACCCGCCGCTTCGAGTTCCGAGACGGCATCTGCGAGCGTCCCGTCCAGGGTCCCGTCCTGCGAGGCGGTCCTGATCGACCGGACGCGCTGGCGCTCCTCGGCGAGGTTGATGAGTTCGAAGTAACTGGTAAACGCCCGCGCGACGACGTTCTCGGTATTCGGGTCGAGTCCCGCGAGTATCTCCCGAACGTGTTCACGGCTCTCGCGTTCGCCGCGCCGGTAGCTGATCGACTCCCGGCGAACCCGCTCGACGGTCTCGAAGGCCGCCCGCGACGTCCGTGCCTCGAAGATCGATCCCAGAAGGGAGCCCAGGTCGTCGACGTCCTCGCCGACGTCCCTAAGATGCAATCGCATACGGAAACGAGCCCGCTATGGGTGCTAAGCGTTCTCGCTACGGCAAACCTTTCGTCCCGCTTCGAGTAAACGACCGTGACGAATCGTCACGATCGCTCGTGGGCCATCGTCCCGGTCGGGCCTCCGGCTGTGGCAAATCCACGACCCTTCACTGTATCGCCGGACTCGAAGACGTCACTGAGGGTCGGATCCGCATCGGCGGGATCGAGGTGAACGGCATGACCGCCGAGGAGCGAAACATCGCGATGGTGTTTCAGAACTACGCGCTCTACCCGCACATGACCGCACGCGAGAACATGTCCTTCGGGCTACGGATGAGTACGGACCTCCCGAACGAGGAGGTCGCAGATCGCGTCGAGCGGACGGCTTCGATGATGGGGATCGAGGACCTGCTCGACAAGAAGCCCAAGCAACTGTCCGGCGACCAACAACAGCGCGTCGCGCTCGGCCGGGCGATCGTGCGCGAACCGGAGGTCTTCCTGCTCGACGAACCCCTCTCGAACCTGGACGCCAAGACGAACCCCTCTCGAACCTGGACGCCAAGCTCCGGACGCGGATGCGCACGGAGATCTAACAGCTCCAGCGCGAACTCGGCGTCACCGCCGTGTACGTTACCCACGACCAGACCGAGGCGATGACGATGGGCGACCGGATCGCCATCCCCGACGGCGGCGAACTCCAGCAGCTCGGGACGCCGCTCGAGTGTTATACTGTTAGCGAGAAGTTCTTATGCACTATCTGGCCCCCGGTTGCACAAAGACTTACGACAGACAGTATACTACGAGCCGGCGAACGCCTTCGTCGCGGGCTTCATCGGCGACCCTCGATGAACTTCTTCGAACTCGAACGCGAGGGAAATCGACTCGTCGGCGACGCGATCGAGTTCGTGCTGACGGACGAGCAACGAGCGCGGATCAGTGAAGAGGAAGTGATCACGCTCGGTATCCGTCCGGAGGACGCCACCCTCGTCGACGAGGCGGGCCCGAACACGTACACCGGTACCGTCGAAGTCGTCGAACCGATGGGCGACGTCAATCAGTTGCTCGTGGATCTCAGCGGCATCGACACGACCGTCACGGTAGAGGGGGACCTGCGGATCGAGGAGGGAAACCGGCTCCGGATACGGTTCCCCGAGGACCGGGTCCACCTCTTCGATACCGCCGACGGGACGGCGATAGCACACCGGGAAGCCAGCCGCAACGAGCCGCCCGCCGCCGTTGTCGGGTAACGATCGAAACGTACGAGCGACGTCGCCCTCGTGTCCTCGACTCCTCGACTCGTACCGTACGGACGGCCCTCAATCGCGTATCGTTACCCGGCCGATCGGGACGATCGAGGCGATCGCGTCCGACGGGGCGATCGGACCGATCGAAGGGTCCGGGAGACGACCGCTTCCGGAGAGGACCGGCGCGATATCACGCACGCGATTTATGTGTTCGCGTTCCGTGGTAGCTAATAGTATGACTCTATCGCTCGGAACAGTTGCCTCGGTCTACGTTCAGCGGCCGAACCTCGAAGTCGAGGAACTCTGTGTGCAGTCGGCCGGCTGTGTCTCGGTCGAACCGCTCTCACAGCTCGGTCTCGTCGTCTGGATGGGCGTTCTCATCGGGGTGGCGACGGTCGCCATCGCCCAACTCCGCGATGCGCGGGCGGCGCTCGATACGGAGCGCACGCGCACGACCGCCGAACGGGACGCGTTCGCGCGCTTCGCTCGCCGGGTCGACGCCATCGAGGGCGATCAGGCACGAACACCGTTGACGTCGGGTTCGAAGCCGTCGGGCGCTCCCGGGAACGCCGCGACGATCGGGACGCGTCAGCGCCAACAGCGCCAACAACGCCAACCCTCACAGGGACTACGAGAGGTGCGTAACGCCTACCGCGAGACCGTCATGGCGGTCGATCACTACGAGGAGGAATACGACGAGGCGCTCCGGGAGAACTTGGCTGCGGAGTTCGGCGAGGAGGTAGCGACGGCCGTCTGCGAGACGCCGCAGCTGACGCCGCCGCTACAGCGGGCGCTGCTCGGAAAGAGCCGCGAGGCTTACGACGAGCGGGTACGACTCCTCGACACGCTCGACGAGGAGGGAAGTCGACTCGCCGCCGCGCGCGAGCGACTTACCGACCTCGAAATGGCCCGTGAGGAGGTAGAACGGGACGTCCTCGAACGCCCGTCCACGACGCTTTCGTTCCCCGAGGTGTATCGAGCCTGGCATCGCCTTCGTGACCTCGAAGCCGAGTGTGAAGAGTTCCTCGACGACCGCCAGCGCTTCGTCCACGAGACCGGCACGTTCGGGACCTTCGACGCCACCGACTTCTATGGGTATCTCTACGACTCGATCGAGGCTACCTATCCGGTCCTCGTAGCGGGCACCTCGCTGTGCGATCGCCTCCGGGCGGCACAGCGTCGGGCAGGCAAGGAACTGACACGACACGTCTGAGCGGCTCCATCACGAAAAGGCGGCGCACCCGCTCCGATCCGACTCGATCCGAGAGTAGCGGCCCTCGATGACCTCAGCAGAACGGTAGAACGCACCCCTCACGGCCGTTCGGTTATATGTGACGTCGGTCACTGCATGGGTTATGGACGAGCGTGCCGTCCCCGCCGAAACCGTACGGGCGGTCGATCAGTGTTCGGAACGGTTCGCTCCCGAACTCGACGGTCGTCGCCTCGTGTTCGGGTTCGACGGTGTGGTAGATACCGTCCGGGTCCTGATCGACGAACGCCACGAGGCCGGCGGATACGACACGATCGATACCCTCACCGATCTGCGCGATCTAATCGATCGATCCACTGCCTCGGGGAGTTCGCTCACCGTCGAATGGAAACAGAAAGGAACTCGTACCGGCGGTCACGCCTGTCACCTCGCTCGGGCGTTCGGCGCGTTGGGTGCGGACCCGGTGTTGATCGGTACGTACGGAACTCCCGTTCGCGAGGAGTTCCGCCGGGAGTTTTCGGCCTATACCACGGTATCGGTCGGCGAACCGAGCTTCTGTGATGCTATCGAGTTCGACGACGGGAAGTTGCTGTTACCGGAGTCCGGCGAGGCGAGGGATCTCGACTGGGAGACCCTCCGCGAGCGTGCCGGCGAGGAGGCGCTCGCCGGCCACCTCGACGGGGCGGCCGTTCTCGGCATCGGCTACTGGAACGTTACGTCACACCTGCCCGAACTGCTCGCCGACCTCGTCGATACCCTGTGGCCCCGACTCGAATCACCCCCTGAGTTCGTGCTCTTCGATCCGGGCGACATCAGGCGTCTGCCCGTTACCCGCCTGCAACGGGGGACGAGACGCCTCGAAACGGTGAACGACACCGTTCCGGTCACGCTCAGCGCGAACCGAGCGGAGACCGGAGCGCTCGCGAGAGCGATCGACGGCGACAGTTCCGGCACCCTGGAAGGCGACGCCTCCGGGGTGTTCGACGGCCTCGGTATCGAACGCTTCGTCGGCCACGGCGTTGACGAAGCGGTCGCGGTTTCGGCCGAAGGGAGCTCCGTTATTCGGGTCCCGAAGACCGATCGACCGGAGATGACGACGAGCGCGGGCGATCACTTCAACGCCGGGCTGATCGCGGGCCTTCTACAGGACCTCCCCGACGCCGCGGCGCTCGTGCTTGCGAACTCGACCGCGGGCGTGTTCGTCCGGACCGGGTCGCCGCCATCACACCGGGAGATCCGTCGGTTCGTCGAGGACTATCCCGAACGACTGCGATCGACGCGAACCGAGTGACGTTAGCTCGACGACCCGGGACGTCGCTTCCTTTCTCCTCGGTACCCAATCCGAAGCGAACCGATACGCGAGAGGCCAAAATGGAAGCGGTCAGGACGTCCCTCGGGAGGACGGGACGACGGGAAGCCGGGAGGACAATCGCTTTGTAGACGGGTACTAACTGCTCGATCGAAGCACAATGACAGCCACTCGACTCCTCGATACCCCATCGGGGAACGCGGTCGTCGTCGCGCTCGATCACGGACTCAGCCTCGGCTCGCCGGAGGGATTCGAGACGCCGGAAGACACCCTCGATACCGTGCTCAGAGGGAATCCCGATGGGGTACTTGTCGGGCCACACTTCGCTCGTCACTACCGGGATCGATTAGAGGAAGCCGACGTCGAGGCGGTCCTCACCGCTGACGTCGTGACGTGGTCGACCAGTCCCGGCCGGGATCACGGCGAGGACATCTGGACGCCGGCCTTCGACCTCGAGTTCCTGCAAGAACTCGACCCGGCCGGGATCAAGGCCGTCCTCGTATTCGGGCGCGACGACACCGAGACGCTCCGACGGAACATCGAGTACACCGCGGACTTGGCCGAGGAACTCCGTGACACCGACGTTCCGCTGGTCGTCGAACCGGTCATGTGGGGCGAGCGTATTCCCGAAGCACTGGAGATGGACCCGGCGTACGTCGCCGACGCCTTACGGATGGGCTGGGAGTTCGGCGCGGACGTCCTCAAGGCCCCCTACACCGGTAGCGTCGAGTCGTTCGAGCCGATCGTCTCGAACGCGCCGGTGCCGGTGATGGTCCTGGGCGGTCCGGTATCGGGCAGCACGCGGAGCGTCCTCGAATCCGTCGAAGGCGCGATGGACGCCGGCGCCCGCGGCCTGATGATCGGTCGGACGATCTGGAAGTCCGACGATCCGGCTCGAACCGTCGGCGCTCTCGCCGAGATCGTCCACGAGGACGCCTCGGTCGGCGACGTCTGGGACTGAGACCGGCCTCCCGGACCGTTCGACACGGAAGCTTTTTCGAGCAATTCGATCCCTAATAGCTCGTTCGACAGTTATGTCCAGCCGATCGTACAGGGATGAGGAAGGATATCACACCACCGGCATCTATTTAGGAAGAATACCCTGAACCACATACGGACAGCATTGAACGCTGCAGTGAGCCCAATGACTACAGGTACTAATCAACCGCGTATCGAAGTAAGGAACGTTCGAAAGCGATTCGGTACCGTCGAGGCTCTCTCGGACGTCTCCCTCACTCTCGAAGACAACGAGGTTCTCGGTCTGGTAGGCGACAACGGTGCGGGAAAATCAACGCTCGTCAAGACGTTGGTCGGCATCCACAAACCCGACGCGGGCGAGATCCGTCTCGACGGCGAACCAGTCACTATCGACGGTCCGAAGCACGCTCGTAGTCTCGGCATCGGTACCGTCTACCAAGACCTCGCACTCGTCGACGAACTTCCAGTCGCCGAAAACCTGTTCCTCGGCCGGACGCCTATCAAGAAGCTCGGCGGAATATTACCCCTTATCGACAGCGAGACGATGAACGACGAGGCCGAGCGGATCCTTAGCGAACATCTGGATATCCACATCGATCCGCAGACGCCAGTCGAGTACCTCTCTGGCGGGGAGCGTCAAGCAGTCGCCATCGGGCGCGCGCTCGTTACCGACCCGGACATCGTGCTTCTCGACGAACCGACATCGGCACTTTCGAAAGCAGCAACCGAACACGTCGAAGAGGTAGTCCGACAGGTAAAGGATGCCGGACACTCGGTTGTCCTCATCAACCACAATCTCGAGGAGGTTCTGTCGATGACCGACCGTATTACCGTACTGTTTCAGGGTCGAGTCGTTGATACGGTCGACACCGAGGACGTAACTCGCGACGATATCGTCAGCATGATGATTTCCGGACGACCTCTCAGCGACGCCGAGGACACAGAGGATGGAGCTGTCGACCGGCGCTCCGAAGCGGACTCGTCGAGTCCTTCGACTGCTTGACGTACTTCGAGTTCGTCCCCGGACGAACTGGAGACGGCGAGCGATCATCATACGTTATCTGACCATTCGAATCCCGGGAGTTGCCATCGATTGGCTCGACCGGATTATACTCGTTCTTGGACTCGCTGCTATCCTCGACGAGTAGCTAGGTGTGCTGGAAACTATTAAGTAGTAGAGACAATCACATGAGCTATGGCAGGCAGAAGAGATTTCATAAAAGGAATCACCGCAACTGGTATCATCGGAGTCGCTGGATGTACCGGTGGCGGAGGCGATACGGGCGGAGGAGCCACGAACCAGTCTAATAGCAGTTCTCAGAATCAGTCTAGCGGTTCTCAACGTTTCGCTGTTTCGATCAAATCCATGGGACAAGCTGGCCTGTTCGTGCAGGGGCAAGCGGCCAAGTGGTACACTCAAGACATGGATAACATCGAGGTAAATATCCTCGATGCACAGTTCGACGCTTCGAAGCAGACCCAAGACGCTATCAACGCGATCAATCAGGGCGTCGACGGTATTCTGTTGAACCCCTTCGATGCCCGAGCGTCGGCACAGATCGTCGAGGCTGCCACGGCGGAGAACGTTCCCGTCATGAACTTCGATACCGCGACGTTCTCAGAGGACATCCTGATAGGTGCCCTGTTCGGCCAGTACGCGGGCGGTCAAGTCGCAGCCGAACGGTTCACACGGATGATCGAACAACAGGGACTCGAGAACCCGAAAGTCATCACGAGCGTCTTCAACTTCGAATCTACGACGAGCCAGAAGCGCCTCTACGGGTTCACCGAGAACGTTCCGGATGGAGTCGAAATAGTCAATCGGATCGAAAGCGACGGGACGCCGGAGGATTCGGCACCGGATACGCAGAGTGCCCTACAGGCGAATCCGGACGTCGACGCCATCTACTCGAACAATGTCGGCAGCGGAATGGGTGCCTTGACGGCGCTACAGCAGATGGATATGTACTACGAGAAAAGCAACGAGAAACACGTCATGGCCTTCGGTATCGACGGTGGCCCGGAACTCAACCAGCGGATCGGGGCCGGCTACTACGACTTCGCAGTCGACCAGCCGCTCCACATGTACGCACCGTTGACGCTCGAACTGATGTGGAAGTACCTCGACAGCGGAGAGAGCGCTCTTCCACAGGTCGGCGACACCGTCACACCCGGAGAAGATATCAATATCGAGAACAAGACGGTCAGCGGTATCCAGCCTTGGGCCAAGCAGTTCTGGGGTCCTGCCGAGATGACCGAATACGAGGCCGACGACCAGACCTGGTGGCCATGGCTGAAATGCAACGACCAGGTGATCACACAGGACAATGCCGATGCTCCTTTCCTCTACGGAAACGTGTTTCGCAGGATCGAGGGCTAGAACTAAACCGATACCCACCAGAGGCAATGAGCACGCTATCCGATCTGAACTCCGTTGTTTCCGACCTGCAGGGGGACCGGACCCGAATGATGCTATTAGTGTTGGATAATCTCATTTGGCCCATCCTTCTGATCGCATTCGTTTTCTTTTCGCTGTTACTTCCACAGATATTTACACAGTACCAGAACGTCGAATTCCTGCTGTATACGAGTGCAGGGCTGGGCGCGATTGCGCTCGCGGAGGGCATCTGCCTCATTAGTGGGAACTTCGACCTCTCGGTCGGTTCGGTCGCTGGGTTCTCCTCGATGTTTGCCGCACTCTTCCTCACCGAGTGGTTCCCCGGAACGCCAGGGATCGTGGGGGTCTTAGTTCTTTTAGCGGTCGGCGGTGGTATCGGCTTTCTGAACGGCTTCTTTATCGCCGAGTTCGACGTCAACCCGTTCTTACAAACGCTCTCGACGTTCATCATCTTCGAGGGTGGAATACTAGTACTGTCCTCGCGATCAGTCTACGGACTCCCGGAGAGTTATCTCTGGCTCGGCGGTGGGGATGTCTCTATCGGGGGCTTGCTCCCCCAGTCAGTGCCCGTCGCCGTCTTTTTTATGCTTGGTCTCTTCGTTGCTGTGTGGTTCATGTTGACGAAGACGCGATTCGGTCGGTCGGTATACGCCGTCGGTGGCGATGAGGAGTCGGCCGCTGAAGCAGGCATCGACACGAGTCGAGTCGTTATCGTTGTCTTCGTTCTTTCCGGCATGCTGTCTGCAACGGGTGGTCTACTGCTGACTGGATTCAATAACGGTGCTACCCCCACACTTGGCACATCGCAGCTATTCCCCGCGTTCACCGCGGCCGTTATCGGAGGAATTAGTTTGTTCGGTGGCCGCGGAAACGTGCTCAATGCTCTCGGCGGTGTTTTACTGCTCAGTACGATTGCCGCCGGCTTGGTGATGTTGAACATCGATCCGCAAATCGTTCAAGCGATCAATGGAATAGTACTGTTCTCGGCTATCTTGATGTACACCTCTGTACAGCGAGTCAGGGAGCGTCTTCTTGCCGATCTCTGAGCACTGCGTTAGAGCCTCCTCGAATCTCCCCTCCCGTCTAAACGAGGATGCCCAGTCATCGACTACACGCGTTTCGATGAATGGCTGCAGTGATGCTAACGACCACGGTGATCTCGGTCGAGCCGGGGATTCTCAGGACTTGCGTTGTTAGTCGTACTCGCGCCAGCGATAGCCACACTCGGTACACTTGAAAAAACGCGTCGGCGGTTCGTCGGCCGCTCCGGTCTGTTTGATCGTGTACCACGCCCGGTCGTTTCCACACTGCTCGCAAGTCACCTCGGCAGTCGGCATCCCCTCGTCGGTGGCGTCTTCCGTGGTTTCGATCACGTCGTCGAACCTCTGTGTTTCGATGCTTACGTACTGCGCCGTCACGTCCTCGTCCTTCGCGACTCGGGCGCCACAGGACGAACAGACCATCTCCTCGCTGTCGGCGTGCATCAACGACCCGCACTCCTCACAGAACTGCATGGACGAGCGCTATCGTCCCGATCGACAAAAACGTCCGGTCGGTTTCACTGACAGTGTTATCTAAGGGTGTGTGAGAGGGCAGCGAGTCGTATTAAGCAGTTTGAAAGCCCCCAATGCGCTCGGCTCCCGCGGCTCGTTGTTCGGTTCGCTCCCTCACTCCGTTCGGTCACTGCAGTGCTTACGTCGTCATCAGAACGCCGCGTTCTGATTGGCTCACGAGAGCACTAGTGATCGTCACAACCTTTGAGACAGGTTGTAAGAGCACCCAACAGACGGCTTGTTCCGTTGACTCAGGAGCGCCATTCCGACCTGACTGCACTTTAAGTGTGGGTGCTACCAGTGGCCGTGTTCGGGCGGCATAGTACTAGTCGCAATCTTTGAGTACGGTCTTCAGCTGCTGATTGTCGTCTCAGTATGTCTCACGTCTGAGCCACTCTCAGCAGCACCCACAGGTTGCGACTAGTACTATGGCGCTGTCACCTTGTCCCAGGAATTCGTCATCTCTATCGATGGGTCCGACCCGACCGGGTACCAACCAAGCCGCTAGACAGTGCCGACACGCTTGGTGAACTGATCGATCACGACAACGCTCTTTTCGCTCAGCTCGGGCCGTTTTTTTGAACTGTCCGCTGAAACTCTTGTTTCTGCTTTAGATCGGCTTCGTGATGGCGCGGCCGGGCTGTCCGCCACGACAGCCCGGCCTCGTCCATGAGCCGTCGAATATGCCGGAGTGAGTACTCAACGTCGAACTTCTCTTTCACGTGGTGGAAGACGAGTGTCGGAAACCACGCTTGGCGGTCGTAGCCGAACTCTTCGGGAGACCTGAACCGATCGAGCCAGTTGCGGATGGTTTTCTCGATGACACCGTGGCGTTCAGCAAGTCGCGGTAGCGTATCACCCTGCTTTCGACCGATCGCCGCGAGGACACGTTCTCGCGGCTTCTCTCCGTCCGTTTGCTCTCGGATTTCGTGGAGTTCTTCCAACGTGATATCGTCCAGGCGACCCATTACGTCGCATTCGTCTAACGTGGTAAGTATCTTCGCACATTCCTATGAGATCAACGCACTGTTTGGGGCTCTTGTCTGCGCGGAAGGGAGCCCTAACGCACAAACTGTGTGAAAGCCCTATTCTTTAATACAGTCAGTCCCCTGTGTGCGAACGTGAGCGAAACCGAGGCCGAAGCCGACGTCGAGGAGGCCGATCGCTCCGACGCGACCGACGCCGATCCCGAGGAGATCGCCAGCTCTATATTCGCGTCTCGACTAAAGGCCAATCGCTCGATCGCCAGCGCCAGCTGACCCACAACTACGCGACCGATCGCCTCGGCGTCGCCCCGAGTTCGATCCGCGTCTACACCGACAAGCGCAGTGGGATGAACACCGACCGGAGCGGGTACGCTGATATGATGAACGACCTCGCCGCTGGCAAGATCGACCGGGTCGTCGTTTCGGAAGCCTCACGGCTCTCTCGATCAGTCCGAGACTTCGCCGCAGCCGTCGAGCGCGTCGTCGACGAGCATGGCGCCGCGCTCCACGTCCTCGATATGGGCCTCGACTTAGACCCCGACGAGCGCGATCCCTATACGCGGACATTCCTCTCAGTCGCCGCGACCTTTGCCGAGCTCGAGGCCGACATCAAGCGCGAGAACACTCGGCAGGGCATGGCCGCTACGAAAGCCCTTGGCAAGCAGACCGGCCGGCCGCCGTTCGATTTCGACGTCGGTCCCGAGGGTTACCCTTCACCGAACGACGATTTCGAGACGGCGCTCGTGATCCTCGATCGTCTCGATCGCGGCGACTCGAAACGGTCGGTCGCGAGCAGTGCGGGCGTCTCGCGTCGGACGGTTGGTCGGATCGAAAATCGCCGCGAGATCTACGAGAGTCAGGACCGAGAATAGTCGGCAGAACGAACGGAGGCTCGATGATAAGCGAGTGGAGCGTTCCCCATCGATCCGATACCGTCACCGACGAGGCGATCCTCGAGAACGCCCGCCGCGTCGCGGCCGACCTCAAGTACGTTCCCTCTTGCGAGGAGATGCACGACCACGGGAAGTATGGGCTATAGGGAGGGTGTCATAGGAAGCGTCACACACAAGAACGCAGGGTGGAGAAACTACGACCAGTAGCACTTACACCCTGCGAGAAGAGGCTTGCGTAGAGGAGTTCTTCAAGCTCGCGGCGACCGAAACGCTCGCGCTGTTCGAACATCTCGAATTCGACTTTCTCGAAGAGTTCGACGGCTTCGACCTTGACGGCGCCGTGATCATTCACTTCGAGTGCCTACTTCCCGTTGTACAGACCTCGATCCAAACACTTATATTAGCAAATCCTAATATTAGAACGTGCTAAGATGAGTGGACAACAGACAGAGGATCAGCCACTGAAAACGCAACGCCAACAGAATGCCGATTGTTGTTCGGTCAGCCATTCGCATTCACTGACGGATTCGGAGGTCGCTGCTGACGTTGAGATCCTTGCACCCCTCGGCAACGACACGCGGTACGAAGCGCTTCGACTTATCGCCGAGGCCGACGACGATATCTGTGTCTGTGAGATCGAGCCCGCACTCGGTGTGAGCCAGGGCGCGGTCAGCCAAGCGCTCTCCCGGCTCTTCAGCGCCGGACTGGTCGAGCGGCGAAAGGAAGGGCGATGGCGGTACTACACCGCGACGCCTCGTGCAACCCGCCTTCTAGACGTACTCGATGATACAAGGGAAGAGAACAATGACTGAGACTACACCTACGTCCCACGCAGATCGCGAACAGCCCGACGCAGCAGAACAGCGAGCCGCTGTCCGCGACCGATACGCGGGCATCGCGACGGAATCATCCTCGCGTTGTGGCGACACGAGTTCCTATCGCGACTCATCGACGGACAGATCGAGGGGACTTGGCTATTCGGACGCTGAGATCGATGCAATTGCTGGCAACGCGAATCTGAATCTGGGCTGCGGCAACCCGACCGCAATCGCCAGCCTAGACGAGGGTGACACTGTCCTGGACCTCGGCTCGGGTGGCGGCTTCGATTGCTTCCTCGCGGCCCGCGAAGTCGGAACTACCGGCCACGTTATCGGGGTGGATATGACCCCCGAGATGATTGAGACGGCCCGCGGAAACATCGAGGCGAACGACGCATCGAACGTCGAGTTCCGTCTCGGGGAAATCGAACATCTCCCGGTCGCCGACGCATCCGTAGACGTGATCCTCTCGAACTGTGTTATCAATCTCTCGCTGGACAAGTCGCAGGTGTTCCGTGAGGCGAATCGCGTCCTCCGCCCAGGTGGTCGCCTCGCCATCTCGGATATCGTGCTGACGGCCGACCCCCGGCTGATCTCCAAGCCGATCCAGCGTCGGTGGCAGCCTGCGTCGGCGGTGCCGCGTCGATTCCCACGCTTGAAGCGATGCTTACTGACGCCGGATTTACGGACGTGTCCATCGCACCGAAAGCGGACAGCGATGAGTTCATCCGCGACTGGGACGATAACCGCGATTTGAGCGACTACATCGTCGCAGCCAAGATTGAAGCAGCCAAACCAGCACCGGAGTCTCATCCCTAGCATGCAATCCAGTCTGGACAGTCGCCTCCAGTGCAACTCAGCCTGTACAGCCGACCAACTCGATAGGCGAGACACCAACCCCCAAACCCTGACACTGTACCATGTTTAGGCCACCACACGATCCGCAAGATCCTCCCCGAATCACGAACCCTACGTGGCGGAGCATCCTCGCGAGCTACGCTCTCGTCGCTACAATTCCACTGCTGTTGTGGGCCGTCACCAATCCGCTCGCTGGCACCGTGACTCTAGCGGGCGTCGTCGGCCTCGTCATCAGTGGCCGCCACGCGTACAAACTACACCGTTGCTTCTACCACTGCCAGAAACTCACGTTCCAGCTCGGCGAGACAGCCCAAATCACGGTCACGCAACTGCCTACGGATGACGCAAACTAGCGGATATTTCAGGCCGTTACGGATACGTTGGCGTCGGCAGAGCCACCAGAACCACTCCTCGTGTCACAATTACACGAAGATGGGATGACCACCGAGTCAATCACCCTCCAGCAGGCAGACGAAGCTGACATCGACCGTATCGAATCCCTGCTGAACGCGAACGGCCTGCCCTCCCAAGACGTTCGAACGGTGGAAGGGTGTTTCTTCCTCGCCTACACGAACACGGAGTGTATCGGTACTGACGGTGTCGAGATCTACGGATCGGAGGGCCTGCTTCGGTCAGTCGTTATTATGGAATCGAATCGTGGGCAAGGCTACGGAGCAGAGCTCTGTGACAGTCTCGAGGAGTACGCACGCACGAATGATGTGGAGACACTGTACCTGTTGACGACGACCGCAGCACTGTTCTTCCAACGATACGGATACGGCGCGGTGGCGCGGGAAGAGGTGCCGAAGCTAATCCAGGGTACGACTGAGTTCACCGACCTTTGTCCGGCATCAGCGACCTGTATGGTCAAGGACCTTGACACGTAGCCGGGCATTGAGTACTTCCATCCAGTTAATGGCCATTGGGCTGCGAGCGCGGCAGCCTGATCGGGTCAGTGAATACGACACGTACTATCCAGCTGTCTCTACGAGCATGGTTGTGCTCATCATCGGCGATGTAACAGCCGTGAATGCTGCAGTTATCCGCCCGAACCAGTCTCTCTTGGCCGGCGTCACGGTCGGTATCGTGGTCGTAGATAGATTGGGGTACGTGATCGGCTTTCTTGTGAGCCATCGAGAAGATCGACAACACGGATCACATCGATTCTCTCTGTAGAAGTGTATTATTTTGCTGCCCCAGCGGCACTCGTCATCGGTGCTGGCCTTCCGATGGTTGCGTCGCTTCCAGCAGTAGTCTTCGGTGTCGTCGAAATGGCGACAAGCGCCGGTCTCGCCAGCTGGTTCGAACGGAGGGAACGAGTTAAGCCGCCTCTGCCTCTAGCCGCTCGACCAAGCCCTCACGGAACATTTGTCGAGTCCCGTTGGGACCAGTAATTGTCAACACGGCTCAATTGAATCCGCGAATTTCTGCTGTACTCATGCGTCTATTGCCCGTTCGATGTTGTGAACGCCAGCTATGAGCGCAATCTCGCGAAACTGGCGATACCAGTCACGCGCTCGGACGGCCGAGCCGTGCGAGCGCTTGATCGATGAGTTCACGCTCTTGCTGGTTGAGCGTCGATGATAGAGTTCATCGTCAACACGTGCGTTGTGTGCGTGATCGTACGGCGCGAACACGCGGTGTTTGATGAGCGGTCGGACGCCGACCGCTCGAAGGTCCTCACGGAAGCTCATGTCGTCGTAGCCCTTGTCGGCGGCGAGAGTCCGAAGGTCGCCTGCGTTCCGCAGGGCGACCTTCGGACCGATTCGAACCTCACTCGGCCACTTCGTGAAACAGTGTAGGTCGAGGATCGCTCCGTCAGCGGTATTGATCAGAGACGTCGCCTGGATCGCTTGTACGGAGCGTCCTGTCCGCTTGCGGTAGTGAACCGATGCTTGCTGGCGGTCGAAGTAAGTGGCATCGATCGCGGCGTGACCGTTCTGGTCGAGCAGCTCCGCCAATCGGCGGAGCAGCTCTCGCCAGACACTCATCGGAGTTCGTTTGAAGACCTTACAAAGCGTCGAAGGCGCGGGAAACTTCCCGCGCCGAAGACCCAGTAGGAACCGGATACGCTCCATCTCCTCGGTCCAGTCGATGACTTCCTCGTACTCGGCATCCATGTGCTCGCGGAGGTAGAGCAAAGCAGCGTGCTTCCAGCCGGCAAACCCGTTGCCGGCTGGATCGCTGAGCTGTATCAGCGCCGCGTCAGTAAGCTTTTGAGCGAGTGAAGCCTCTGCTTCACGAAGCGGAAGAGTGTCTTCTCCATAACCACACTCTCCCGCTTTAGCACACTGGTTCTAACGACCTATCCCGCTGTCCTCTGCGGATTCAACTGAGCCTATTGAAACGAGACAGCGGTGACGTAGGTCTTGGCGTAGTGTCTCTGCGGAGTCGAAAAGCACTGTAGCTCGTCTATCGGAGCAGCTAAGCACAGAAACGACGTGAGTGGAACATCCGATCTTCAGGGGATTCTACGCGCTACAGCACCATAACGTGCGAAGTCAAGAACTTAAGCGACTGTGAGCCGAGAAGCCGCCGCGGGCGGGACTGAAAGAGGCCGGCCGCTCGGCGAACCCTGGCGACGCAAGGACCGCAGGCCGTAGGCCGAGGACTGCAGCGAGCCGCGGGAGCCGAGCGTGCCGGGGGGCTTTCGAGCCGTTTGATCCGATCTTCCCCGAGCAATCTCCTAACTTAACACTGCCCACTACACCACCGGAAGATACTTGTGAAATGGCATAATATGGGAGGTATGACGACCAAGAAAAACGACTACGAGAACTTCCAAGTCGAACGCAGTGGTGGAAGTGTATACCTCACGATCGACAGCACTGCAAAGATGAATTCGTTTCACCCACGCATGGCCGAGGAACTCTTCCTGTTGTCAGCGAGGCTCG
>PXQR01000113.1 GCA_003021235.1 Halobacteriales archaeon QH_6_64_20
GTATCGGCCGACCGGAGTTCCTCTATCATGGGTCCATCATGTTCGGAGGAACTCCGTTCACTTTAGCTGACTAAGCTAACAGTGCCGAGAAAATTATTATATCATCGCACTGCGTGTTTTAATTCAGTACAGTGCATGTCTTGACAAAAAGCCACTACTGCATTGAGGTTGCGCTTTCTCCAGGCGGCTACTCCTCAGGAGCATCGATGACTTCGTAGCTGATATTCCCTTCGCGAAGTCTGTCCGTGTGGGCGGATAGTTCGTCCGCACCTGCGAGTAGCAACACGTCGAGTCCCTTCATCGCTGCTTCTTGTACGGCGTGCTGTGTGCCGAATCGAACGTCCAGTTCGATATCCGGAGTACGAGCCGCTACGAGAGCCTCGGTGCCTGCGGCCGCAACGATATCGTGCTCTTCAGCGAAGTCCGTAACCTCGGTCGAACTTACGACCGAACTCCCGCCGTTCTGTACCTGCGGGACGGAGATCACAGTGACGGTCCCTAAGTCATAGTTGACGACACCCTCGAAGTTCGTGATGCCGACATCTCGGCCGGCGTCGGCGCTCGTCACCGCGACGGCGGTTGCACCCCCGGTACGGCCGGCTACCGCGTGGAGGACGCCCTCGCGCATCGTAAGCGAGACAGTCTCACCTTCGTTTATCCCGGTCGTTGCGATCGCGGTTTCGATTTCTACTTGCCCGACAACGTCCTCGGAAACGTGTTGGACCACCTCGCGTAGCGTATCAGTCTGGGAGATAAGCCAATCGACGCCGTCCTTGGTAACCTCGTAGCGTCCACGACCGTGTTTTTCGACGTATTCCTCCTCAACGAGCCCCTTGAGGTAGTCGCTCACCGCCTGAGGAGTGACATCGATGGCGTCGGCGATCTCCTGCTGGCTCACTGCTGGTTGCCGCTCGGCGATCTGCACGAGGATCTGGTACCGGGTGGCGTTACGCTTGCTTTGGAGAATATTGACCTCTTTAGCCGCGTCCGCCTTCTGCACCATTATGCGTGTTCGATGCCGCCAATTCAAGTAGTTTTGGGTTAATCCTGGTAGGGTTGTCTCACGGTCGATTGATAGCTACGAAAGACAATTCCAGTTGTAATAAAACAACCAAAATTGTTTTACGTGCTCCAGGAGTTGTTCTCGGTGATGTCGCGCGTATCGCTTCCACACGACGCGAAGGCCGGGCCGACCAAACCGGCGGTCAGAGCCGTCCTTCACAGTAAACTCGACCTCACGGCGGCCGACCACTTCGTCGAGGTCGGCTCCTGTACCGGGGCCGTCACCATCGAGGCAACCCGAGAGGCAGGTCGGGTGACGGCGCTCGAACGGAAACCCGAGCGACTCGAGGTCACTCGGAAGAACCTCGCGGCGAACGGTGTTCGTGGGGAAATAGAGTTGCGGGCGGCGGAGGCTCCCGAGGGCCTACCCGACGACGCCGACGCCCTCTTTATGGGGGGTAGCCGCAACTACGAGGCGATCCTCAACCACGCAGTCGAGACAGGGATCGATCGCGTTCTCATGAACGTCTCCCGTCTGGAAGTCGCCGGGAGTGCAACGGAGGCCTTCCGCGAGCGCGACATGCTCGAAGACGTCCTCCAGTTCCAGGTGAGCCATGGTTACGACCTGGCGGGGGCGACGAGCTTCGAGTCGGACAACCCGGTGTACATGCTCGTCGGCGGAACCGATGCGGCCGGCGAGGCCGATGGAATCGCGACCGATAGGGGTCGCGCACTCGATCGTGGAGGCCGATCGTGACGCTCTACGGAGTGGGACTCGGGCCCGGCGAAGCCGACCTGGTGACCGTTCGCGGTCGAGCGGTGCTCGAACGTGCCGACGTCGTCTACTCGCCCGGACGACTCTCTCGGTCGGTCGCGACCGAGCACGTCCCTCCGGAACGGATCGGCGACGTCGATTTTCCGATGACCCGGGCCGAAGGGAAACTCCGGCAGGCCTGGAAGGAAGCGGCTGCGGCGATCGCACCGCACGCCCGCGAGGGTACTGCCGCGTTCGTCACGCTCGGCGACCCGAACGTTTACTCGACCTTCGGACACCTGCGCCGAACCCTTGGGGCCTTTCACCCCGAGGTGGAGGTCGAGGTCGTCCCCGGGGTGAGCACGGTCACGGCTTTCGCGACTGCACTGGGAGTCGAGATCGCCTCGGGGGCGAGCCTCGCGTTGCGGGAGGGCGATCGCGGTGCTGCGCCGACGGGCCCCGATCGACTGCTCCTGTTCAAAGTAACCGACGTGCCGGCGACCCACGAGAAACTCACCGCGGCGGGCTATCACGTCCAGTACGGTCGCCGGCTGTTCATGGAACAGGGCGAGACGCGTGTGACCGACGACCCCGCCGAACTCGCCGATCGGGACTACTATACGCTCGCTTACGCGGAGAAACGCGGTCTCGACGACGAGCCGGTGACCGCGGCCTTCGAGGGAGCGGAAACCGAGACTGGAGTCGAGAGCGGTCCGGATACCGAAACGACGGCACAGACGGACGGCGGTTCCCTCGCTTCGCCGGGCGGTCGGGACGGCTCGACCGAGAGCGGCCCGGAGGTCTCGCCACGATGAGCGATCGAGCGAAGACGAACAATCCACAGGAAGCTATCAACTCGGAATCGACCCGCTGGGCTGACAAGCGCGATCCCCGAATCGGCGAGTACACCGCGGGCGAAATCCAGGACGGAATACCCTTCGTCGGTGCCGGCCCTGGTGACCCGGGACTGTTGACGGTTACCGGCCGGGAGCTGATCGAGGCAGCTGATCTGGTGGTCCATGCCGGCTCGCTCGTCAACAGCGAGTTGCTCGATGCGTACTGCGCCGACGCCGAGCGGGTGAACTCCGTCGGCAAGGACCTCGAAGAGCTCGTCCCGCTGATGGCTGAAGCTCACGAGGGCGGGCGGGCGGTCGTCCGGCTACACAGTGGGGACCCAGCGATCTACGGCGCGGCGCTCGAACAGATGGACGCCTTGGAGCACGAGGGCGTCCCGACCTACCTCGTCCCGGGGGTCACCTCCGCGTTCGCGGCGAGTGCGACCCTTCGGACCCAACTCACGCTGAACGGGGTAGCCAATCACGTCGCGTTCACCCGCCCGCAGGGGAAAACGCTCGATCCCGACGAGGACCATATCGGCGAGTTCGTGGAGATGGGCGACGTGACGACCTGTCTGTATCTCGGAACCCACGCGGTGGCGGCGACGATGGACCGACTGCTGGAAGCGGGCCACGATCCCGAGACGTCGGTCGCGGTGGTCTATCACGCCTCCTGGCCCGACGAGGACGTCCTCACCGGGACGATCGCGACGATCGGCGAGCAGCTGGAGGAAGCGGGCTACCGCGCGTCGGCGATGGTCGTCATCGGCGACGCCGCCCGGAAGGTCGGCTACGAGCGCTCATACTTGTATGGCGACTGGGCGAATCGAGGCGGGGAAAGTACAGAAGGGGAGGCCGACGACTGATGGAGGTTCGACGGCGCGGACGACGGCACCTCGAAAGCCCCGGATCGCTCCGGTCGCGCGGCTCGTTGTGCTCCTCGGGTGCCCGCTTCGCTCGCACACCTGCAGTGCTTACGTTACCGTGCTTCTCGGAGCGATTCGCCCCTTTCAGTCCCACCCTGTCGGTTAGTCGGCTAACATCGCTGGCAGAGAATTACATGGTGATCAAACATGAGTACTGACACAAACACGATCGAGACGAACGAGGAGTCGGGCGGCCACTGCGCGACGCCGGATTCGGACGGCGAGGTGGCTGAGAGAATAGCGATTATCAGCTTCGAGCGCAAGCTAGAGACCGCAGAGGAGATCGTCGACGGGATCGGCGAGAACTACGAGTCGGTCGATATCATCGAATACCACGGCGACGTCTTCGCCGAGCACTGGGGCGAGTACGACTGCTTCGTCGGGCTGA
>PXQR01000114.1 GCA_003021235.1 Halobacteriales archaeon QH_6_64_20
GCGCCGGTTCCCGGCCGGTCACAGCCTGCGAGATCGATCCGACCCTCGGGCATCGAAACGCCTTCGTAGGAGTTCTCCGCGAGCAGTAGAGAGCCGTCGAGGTCAACGTAATCGACCAACGGCGCGAGGTGGCAGGCGGCAGCGATCGAGGCGTTCGACTCGATCATACAGCCGAGCATCACCTCCAAGCCGTGTGCTCGCGCAGCACCGATCATCCGTCTCGCCTCGCGAAGCCCGCCACATTTCATGAGCTTGATGTTCGCGATGGCCGCCCGACCGGCGACCTGCGGAACATCCGCGAGCGTTACACAGGACTCGTCGGCGGCGATCGGGAGCACGGAGCGCTCGTGGACGAACTTCAGTCCCTCGGGCTCTTCGGCGGGAACCGGCTGTTCGACGAACTCGACGCCGAGATCGGCCAGATCCCGAATAACTCGTACTGCTTCGTTCGGCTGCCAGGCCTCGTTCGCGTCGACCCTGATGGTCGCGTCGGGAGCCGCCTCGCGGACGGCCTCGACGATCTCCCGGTCGCGGTCGGTTCCGAGTTTCACTTTCAAACTATCGTAGCCGGCTTCGATCGCTTCGGCCGTCTTCTCACCCATGCGCTCGGTCGAATCGAGCCCGATCGTATAGGAGGTCGGCGGCGTCGCCGTATCGAGCCCCCAGTAGCGATAGAGCGGGAGTGAGAGGCGTTTGCAGACGAGATCGTGACAGGCGATGCTTACCGCACACCGCGCGGCGGGATTCGACCGCACGGTCTCGCGCATGTGCCGTTCGATCTCGGCGAGCGCATGGGGATCGCCGACCGACCCGACGACGCTCAGCAGGTCGGGAAGGACGGCTTCGACAGTACCGGCGGTCTCGCCGTAGTGAGCGGACGGGGCGGCTCCCCCGACGCCGGTGTGTTCGCCGTCACTCACCGTGACGACGACGTTCTCGGCGCGCTCCTGGCTCTCGCGGGCGATGGTGAAGGCGTCCTCGAGCGGCAAGGAGATCCGCTCGAAGTCCGTGTCGAGGTTCATACTATCTCCTCCAGGATCGCTTCGGCACCGAAACGAACCGGGTCGCTCGCGGGCACGCCGAGCGCCTCACCGTAGGTCTCGACCGCCGTCTCCGCCTCGCTCTCGGGCAGGTGGCTGGTGTTGAGCGCGCCGGCAACCACCTCGCTTTCGTGAACCGGGGCGGCGAGCTCCTCGTACAGCGAGACATAGGTCGGAATCGGCGCTACCTCCCAGTCCTCGTAGCCGTGAATCCGCTCCCGGCCGGCGGCG
This sequence comes from Halobacteriales archaeon QH_6_64_20, assembly GCA_003021235.1. Taxonomy (GTDB): domain Archaea; phylum Halobacteriota; class Halobacteria; order Halobacteriales; family Halococcaceae; genus PXQR01. Next base: position 1,272 of record PXQR01000114.1, read on the forward strand.
TGACAGAGCACGAGCGAGTCGGCCATCGCGCCGTGGAGGATGCCACAGGTCACCGCCGAGTACGCCGGGTGGGTGATCGACCCCTGGCCCTCGACGACCAGGAGGTCGTACTCGTTGCCCTTCTCGGCGATCATCTCCTCGACCGCCCCCGCGGTGAAGTCGCTCACGACGCGATCGATCGGGTTCCCCCAGCCCTCGATCATGATCCCCGTCTGTCCGGTCGGGATCACCGCGGCGTCGATACCGGCTTCGCGGGCGGCACCGACGAGTTCGTAGGAAACGGTTAGTTTGCCCACCGAACAATCGGTGCCGACGGTGAGCACCACGTGAGAATCGACCTCGCTCGCAGTGCCCCCGCTCACCGTGAGGTCGTCGTGAGGCCTCCTGACGTCGATCAGCTCACAGTCGTTCTCGGTGGCGAGCGCGGCGAACCCTTCGTCCTCGGCGAGGAAGTAGTGTAGTCCCGAGACCACGTCACAGCCGCGTTCGAGCGCGCCGCGTACGTCCGATCGCCAGGACTCGTCGAACCCGCCGCCAACCGGCGCGATGCCGATGATCAGAGCGTCTATCCCGCCCGCGTCAATCCCGGGCACGTCGTCGATTCCCTCGACGACCGGCGCGTCGCCGAGCCCGGAGCGCAGGTCGCTCACGCGCTCGCCGGCGTTCGCGTGATCGAGCACCGCACGCACGTCCTGGTCGCCGTACCTGAGGATTCCCGTTGCTGTTTTCGCGCCGTCGGGGAACTTCTCGTGGGCGAGTATCGCGACGTTCATACCGAGGGCTATACCGAGACCCACTAAATACCCAGTCCTCGATCGGTACCTGGATCGGCGAGCGCCCCCGGCGAAACGGTGCGATCGATCCGCTCCGGCACATAAGGCGGTACTGCCTCTATTCGGCGACACACCCACAGCGTTTTGGACGGTCGCCGCCCGGATAGAGGAAATGACCCAGGACGGACCGCGCCGGGACCTCGCCGAGAAGATCGCCGGCGAGATCGTCCTGAGCGACGATCCGGGCGCGACACTCCGCAAGTGGCGCACGGACTTTTCGATCGCCCAGACCGATCTCGCGGACGTTCTCGACGTCTCCCCGTCGGTGGTATCCGATTACGAGAGCGGCCGCCGGCAGAGCCCCGGCATCGCGGTCGTACGTCGGGTCGTCGGGGGACTGCTCGACATCGACGAACGGCGCGGTGGCGATCGCATCCGCCAGTACGCCCGCGTGCTCTCGGCGGGCTTCGAGTCCGATATCGTCCAGGACCTCCGGGAGTACCCGACGACGCTTCCTCTGGCGGACTTTTACGAGGCAATCGGAGCCGAGGAGCTTACCGGGGGGAGTGACGAGGCGATCGCCGGTCACACCGTCATCGATTCGATCGAAGCGATTACCAGACTCTCCTCCGAGGAGTTCTACCGGCTGTACGGCCAGTCGACCAATCGCGCACTCGTGTTCACGAACGTCACGCGCGGGGAGTCCCCGCTGGTGGCACTGCGGGTCGTTACCCCGACGCCGAGCGCGGTCGTGCTCCACGGACTCGGTAGTGAGAACCTCTGGGAACACGCCGTTTCGCTCGCTGAGGTCGACGAGTTCTCGCTCGCGCTGTGTGATCGGGACCTCGGCGCAGTCCTCGACGCGCTCGGGGACCTGCCCTGAGAAGCGAAAGGTAAGAGGTGAAAGGTAAGAGGCGAGAGGTGAGCGGGTATAGTCGCCGAGCCCCGAACGAAGCACGCATCCGGCTACGGCACCGATAGCCGTGAAATGGCACGTCGCGACGAGTACTACAACAAGGCGAAACAGCAGGGCTATCGCTCGCGATCGGCATACAAGCTCCAACAGCTCGACGAGACGGCCGGCCTCTTCGCCGAGGGGAAGACGGTACTCGACTTGGGCGCAGCGCCGGGCGGATGGCTCCAGGTCGCGATCGAGCGCGTCGGTTCCGGTACCGTGATCGGCGTCGACCGCCAGCGGATCGATCCCCCGGACGGGGACGAGAGAGGCACGCGATCAGGGGACGAGAATGTCGAGCCGACCTTCGAGACGGTCCGCGGGGACATCACCGAGGAGCGAACGAGGGAAGCGATTCACGAGGTCCTCGACGGCGTAAGCGAAACCGACGGCGAGGGCAACGGCGGGGTCGACGTCGTGCTCTCGGACATGGCACCGAACGTTACGGGAACCTACGACCTCGATCACGCCCGCTCGGTCCACCTCGCCCGACAGGCCTTCGAGGTCGGACTCGACGCCCTCGTGCCGGAGGGTGATCTGGTAGTCAAGGTCTTCGACGGGACTGACCTCGATGACCTCAGAAACGAGATCGATCGGGAGTTCGAATACACTATGACTATCCACCCCGACGCCTCCCGGGATTCGTCCTCGGAACTCTATCTGGCGGGCAAAAACCGGGTCACCGCGCCGGTGCGCGCCGAGGAGGAACTAAACGTCGAGATCGTCGACCAGGGGTCGGAAGGAGATGGGATCGCGAAGATCGAGGGCTACACGCTGTTCGTCCCCGGCGGCGAGACCGGAGAGCGATACCGAGTCCGCGTCGAAGACGTGAAACCGCGCTTCGGGTTCGCAACGCCGATCGAGTGAGCCACGACGCCGACTCCGGCGTCGCCCGGTCATCGGTGTCGTCCGGCTGTCAGCGTCGCCCAGGCAAGGACGTATCGCGGCGCGACGGCGAACGCCGGAGCCGACGCCGACGGATCGAGCCGGGATCGTGCTCTCAGTCGGCGCTCGTCGCCGTTTCCCCCGCGCTTCCCTCGCGCGAGCGGAGATAGCTCACGACGCCGTAGACTAACGGGGTATCGAAGGCGGCGATGGCCAGCTTCGCGACGTACTGGCCGACCATCAGGACGACGAGCACCGAGAGCGGTAGAGCCTCCCCAATGCCCAATAGGGTGGGGGCGAGCGCGAAGGCGACGGCGGTGAAGATCACCGTATCGAGCAGCTGGCTCGCGCCGGTGGAAGCTACGTTCCGCGCCCAGAGTTTCCGCCCGTCGGTGAACTCGCGGATACGATGAAAGGCGAAGACGTCGAAGTTCTGACTCACGATATACGCCGAGAGCGATCCGAGGACGATGTTGACGCTGAAGCCGAGTACCGTCTCGAATAATGCGGGGTCGATCGATCCCTGCGCGGCGGGCCACCGGATCGTTACCCAGACGATCCCTACTAACACGAAGTTCATCAAAAAGCCGACGTTCACCGCCCGGCGAGCGAAGCGTTCGCCGTACAGCTCGGACATACAATCCGACGCGAAGAAAGTAAACGCATAGGCGATCGTGCCCCCGGGCATCGCAAGGGTTCCCAACAGCGGGACGCTGTATTCGAGCAACTTCGAGGCCGTGACCTGAGAGGTGACGAGGGCCGTGACGAACAGGGCAACGAGCACGATCGGCCCGATCCGCGGCGAAACCCGGGTCTCGGTTGCGTCACTCACCGTTTCGCACCCCGTCGTCCTCGTGGGCATCTCGGTCGTTCTCCCCGCCGGACTCCGGACGATCGCCGTCGGCCGATCTCGGCTCCGGTTCGAGGCGGCTGTGGCGATCGTCGATCTCGTCGAGCAGGTCGAGGGTCTTTCTGATCGACGCGCGGATCGCCTCGCTTCGGTTGACGAACTTGCCGTCCGACCCAACGTGTGTATCCAGGTCGGCGAGCAACTCGCCGGGCACTTCGACGCTTATTTTGGGCATACCCGAGTACTCTCACGAGAATACTTGACTATTAGGAGTCGGCTCGAAGAACTCGATTATAGGGACCGACCGGCTCGGTAGGACGAGCGGCGAGACCGAGCGCAGGGTCAAGGAGAACGGAGCGGACTTCGATGGGTCGCGCGTAACGCTACCGATAGGATCGGCGGAAACCCGGTCGCAGTCGATCGTTAGTCGGCGGTCTGTCCTCGGCCGCCGGTCCGTCGCCGTCCTCCGAGCGTCGCGAGCCAGAGCAATCCGAGCCCGAGGCCGTAGGTGAGCATCGTCGGGATGCCGATGATGAACATCATGAAGACCCCTTGGGGGGTAGCATACGCGGTGATCGCGAGTACGGCGATCGTGACCTCGCGCCAGCGGTTTCGCATCGCCCGGTAGGAGACGAGCCCGCCGTGATGAAAGAGCACCATCGACAGGGGCACTGTCGCGAGCAGGCCGACGCCCGCCGTGGTGAAGAAGACGAGCCACCCTGCAGAGGAGATCCGGTAGGCGATCACCATGCTCGCCCGGGTCGCGTCGGCGGCGAGCCAGGAGATGACCGTCGGGGCAACCAGCGCATACCCCAATAGACTGCCGCCGCCGAGCCCGACCACTAACGTGGCGGCCCACACCAGTAGCACCCGGCGATCCCCGCCCGCGAAGCCGCGCTCCTTGAGCGAGGGCCACGCGTAGTACAGCAGGAACGGAAACGTCACGATCGCCGCGGCGAGCGTACTGATCTTCACGTCGAAGACGAGTACCTCGACGGGATGGAGCGCGACGACATCGACCTCCATCGGTGCGACGTTCGGGGGAAGCCGTGAGAGGAAGTCCCGCTTGATATCACCGATCCCGCCCTGATAGAGGAAATAAAACGTGCCGGCGAGCACCGCCATGAACAGCGCGACGAGGCGAAACGCCTTCGAGCGGAGACTGCTGGCGATGAAGGCGATGTCGTAGTAGTATCCGCCGATGTCCTCCTCGGTCGTCTCCTCTTCGGTAAACGAATCGACCATTCCGGCGGCCGTCCGCGAAAAGGCGCTGGACTCGCTCGCCTCGCCGCCGGCTCCGGTTCCGGTTTCGGCTTCGATCTCGGTTCCGGTCTCGACACCGGCGGCGGTACCGGTCTCGGTGTCGTCGGGGGAATCGACCGGTTCGGAGCCGGCGGCCGCCTCCGACTGCCCGGTAGCCGGCTCCCATTCGTCCGGCCACTCCTCGGCGTTCGGCCCGGCGGCCGGTTCGCCGTCGGTGTCCGGTTCGGTGTCGACACCCTCCTCGGCCTTGGCGTGGGCCTGTGCCTCGTCGAAGCGATCGAGGATCGCTTGTGCCTTCTCGGACTCGTCGGCCTCCATCGCCGCGTTGGCGTCGGCGAGAGCCTCCTCTTCGCTCATGGCGAGGAAGGCCTCCTCCGGGGCGGCTCGTACGCCCGCGACGTCGAGGTCGTCCAGGTCGATCGCCGTCGGGTCGCCCATTGAGCTGTTGAGCTGTCGACCCCGCCGGGTCGCCGCTTCGAGGTCGATCGAGGTATAGAGCACGTACGTGAGCGCGAGGAGTCCGGCGAGAAGCGCCCCGACGGCACCGAGAAGGACGAACGCGACCGGGTGCGAGACGCCGAGTTCTTCGATCGCCGCGACGACCGGAACGCCGGGGACCTCGACCGTCCCGCCGAGTCCGGGCACGGAGATCGGGGAGTCGAGCACACCCTGACCGGCCGCGAGCAGTCCACCGGCGACGACGCCTGCGCCGATGAGGGCACCGACGAGAGGGATGAGCCACCGTTCGCGGAGCGTCCGCCCGACGCTCACGCGCTGACTGCCGTACTTGACCGCGACGACGAACTTCGTGAGTTTGAGACTGAACGCATACAGCGCTACCAAGGGGAGCGCCCAGAGAATTTGGGTGAACGGGTCGGGCGGCGAGAACAGCGCTCCGAAGGCGAAGACCGCGATGATCGCGTACTTCCATTTCTCGCGAAAGGTCTCGTAGGGGACGATCTCGGCGTATGCGAGCCCGCTCATGGCGAGGGGTAACTGGGCGGCGAGGCCGAAGGATAGGGTGAGCAAGAAGACGAACTGCGCCCACAGGACGATCGAGTAGGTGGGCTGGATCCCGGTTTGGATCGCGTTCGAAACGAGGAACTCGAACATCAGTGGGAAGAACAGCTCGTAGGAGTAGCTCGCGCCGATGGCGAAAAGGGCCATGGCCAAGAGCCCGAGCGCCGCGATCCGCAAGCGCGACAAGCGAGGCCAAAAGCCGCGCTCGCGAAGCGCGTCCCGCGAGTAGTACACTAACATCGGCAACGAGACGAGGACGCCGATGGCGAGGCCGATCTTGACCTGTAGCAAGATAACGTCGAAGGGGGTCGTGGCGATGACTAGGTTCTCGTCCACAATAGCGGGGTCCAGTCTGGCGAACAGGTCGGCTTTCAGCTCGTTCCAGACGAACAGGCGTAGCAGGTAGAACGTACCGATGAAGGCGATCACGAAGACGATGAAGACCTTCTGCAGGTGGCGCTGGACGGTCGAAAGCACCGCCCCGAGCGTCCGCCTGCCGCCGGCGATCGTGCGGCGAGTGTCCTCGTCGACGGCTCCTGCCATCCTTCGCGTTTGCCGATTCTCGGTTATCAATCTTGTTCTCGCCGGCCGATCGGATAGCGAAACACCCCATCCCTGCTCCCGGCCTCGGGGTGTGACCCATAGCCGTCCGGCCCGCGCATCCCGGCACCGACGGACTTCGGTCCCGACGAATCCCGACTCCACCGAACTCAGCACCGACGAATTTCCACGCCAATGAACCACGTGACGGCGATCGGGTGCGAAAAGCGCCCGAGGCGAGCCACACGATCGTCGTTCGGGAAAGAAGAAGGCTTACAATAACACGACGGCTTCGTATGTGTGATGGCACCGGACCGGGAGGCGTCCGACTCGCTCGACGGGGAGGCGACGCCCACCGCCCATGCCGACGGCGGCGTCGATACCGCCGCCACCGGCACTGCCAGCAACACGGGGACTAGCACCGGCACCGGAGCCGGGTCGAGCCCGGGTTCGACGCCCGACGCTCCGACCGAGCCGTCCGCGCCGATCGACGACGAGGAGATGCCGCTGAGCGACCATATCGAGGAGATGGTCCGCCGACTCGGGATCGTCCTCATCCTGACGGCGATCGTGAGCGGCATGGTCTTCCCCTTCGGCGAACGGATCATCAACTTCGTCTGGTACGCGATCTTGCCGGAGACGACTCGCTCGGCGCCACGGCTCTACGAACCGCTCGCGTTGATCCTCGCGCGGCTCAAGGTCTCGACGCTCGGGGGCTTCGTCATCGCCCTCCCGATGTTCGTCTACCAGACCTACCGGTTCATGCGCCCCGGACTCTACCCGCGCGAACGGCGGTACTACCTCGCGGCGGTCCCGACGAGCCTCGTTCTCGCGACGATCGGCGTGCTCTTCGCGTTTTACCTGGTGTTGCCGGCGATCTTCACGTACTTTCTGACCTACACCGAGCCGGTCGTCGGTATCGCCTTTAGCCTCACCGACACCTTCGGATTGATGGTACTCCTGATGGGATCGTTCGCGCTGATCTTCCAGATTCCGCTGTTCATCATGCTCGCGATCATGATGGGGCTTACCACTCGAGTCTGGCTCGTCGATCGCCGACTGTACTTCTGGGGTGCGTTTGCAGGGATCGCCTTTCTGTTCAGTCCCGATCCGACCGGGATGGCCCCGATCCTCGTCGCCGCCACGATGATCGGCCTGTTCGAGGGAACCTTGTTGTTGCTCAAGTGGACCGGTAACTAAGGACGTTCGCTCTTGTGAACGAGATTGTTGGTAGCGCGAGAGCGGTTTGACCGGTGTGGGTTGATCCTCCGTTTCAGCCAGTGAAAAGCTGTTTCTGAGACTCCCCCAGCTGAACTCTCGAACAGCAAAACCGACAGACGGCTCTCCACCAAC
>PXQR01000115.1 GCA_003021235.1 Halobacteriales archaeon QH_6_64_20
CGCTTTCGTTCCCGTCCTCGCTGTCGTAATCGCTGCTATCGGTGTCGAGACTAGCGTTCGCTTCGTCGTCGGTATCGTCGTCAGGTCCGGGTTCGCTCGTACTGGTGTCTCCCGATCGTTCGAGACGGCGTTTTCGGCTCGTCGGCCGGCGGAACGACGGCGAACCGTGCCGGCGGTGCACTCGTTCACGCCGATCCGTCGGCTCCATCGCGGACGACGGGTGCAGTGACCGTTCCGACCCGGTCGACCTCGGCCCGCACCGTGTCGCCGGGTTCGACGACACCCGCTCCCGGCGTACCCGTCGAGATCACGTCGCCCGGCCGGAGCGTCGCCGATCGCGAGCACACGGAAACGAGGTCGGCGGGCGAGGCGTGCATATTGGAAATCGTGTTCTCCGCGACGAGGTCGTCGTTGACGACAGTTCTGACGGCGAGATCCTCCAAACCGGCGAGACCGTTCCCGGTTCCGTCCTCGCTTCCGTTGCTATCGCTTCCATCGCCGTCGCGTCCATCGTCGCGTCCGTCACCGTCGAGAACTGCAACGGTCGCACCGACCACGAGGAAGGTATCGTAGCCCTTCGCCCGCGTGAGGAATCGGGGATTGCGTTGGAGGACGTCTTCGGCGGTCAGGTCGATCACTGCGAGGTAGCCGGCGACGACTTCCCCTGCGTTTTCGGGTGCGACGTCCCGACAGGTCCGACCGATCACGACCGCGAGTTCGGCCTCGGCGGTTACACGGTCAGTGACGTCGGGCGGTGGGAGGCGGATCGGCCCGCCGGGACCCGTAAGGCTCGTTCATGGCTTGAGGAAGGTCGCCGGTTCTTCCGGGCTACTCTCGTCGAGGTCGGCGGCGTGGTCGGCGTAGTTGAGCCCGATCCCGAGCAGTCGGCCGGGGTCGAACGGCACTGTAAGCGACAGGTCCTCCGATAGGATCGGCCGGGCGGTCGCTTCGTTAGGATCGGGCAGGCCGCCGGACGCAAAGCGGAGGGCCTTACCCACCGTTTCGAGCGTCGGATCGGCGGCCGCGAGCGGAACGAATCCCTCCCTGTCGCCGAGCAACGGCTGGCCGGTCGCCGTTCGTGCGAGAAAGCGATCCGTCGGGTTCCCCGCTGGTGTGTCCGTCATCGTCCGGATCGGTCAGTCCGTTCCGTGCCGCTCGTTTTTCCTCCCGTTTCCGATCGGCCGTTCGGTTCGGAGACCGGGCGATCGACCGAGGGTGAGGCCGCCGAATCCGGACGCCTTCTCGGTATTGGTGTTCTCGACGCGGTGTGATGGCCGAGCGCCAACCGTCTCGTCGGTTCCATGCGAGCACGGCGATGCCCATCGCCATCAACGTTCGCCCCTTGCTCCCGCGGTCGAACGCACGAGAGGGGTTTCGGAACTCGGTTGGGACGACTTTCCCGCTTCTCGACCGCCGAGGGCGTAGTACGTTCTCGTATCACCCAAAGCTAAGCGGTTGGCCGGAGGGCGAGGGATATGGACTGGGAGTTCGAACCGGTGGCCGGCCCCTACGAGTTCACCGAGGGGCCCGTCTGGGACCCGATCGAGGGGGTCGTCGATCTCCTCGCCGATCGCTGCCTCTACTGCTGTGAGATGGGGACCGATACCGACGGCCACCAGGTCTCCCGGTACGACCGCGACGGCGGAAAGACCGTCGTCGCCGACGCCTACGACGGCGCGCGACTCAACAGTCCAAACGACCTCGTCTTCGATTCGGCAGGGCGACTGTGGTTCACCGACCCGGACTACGACGATCAGGACGACCTCGAAGCCGGGCATTTCTCGGTCTATCGCCTCGATCCGGCGGGCGATCCCGGCGACACCGACGCCGACGACTGGGAGATCTCCCGCGTAACCCACGACACGACGAACCCCAACGGACTACTGTTCTCGCGCGACGAAGCGACCCTCTACGTCGCCGAGAGTCCCTACGGCGAGGCAAGCGACCGAGAACTCCGCGCGTACCCGGTCGAAGACGGGGGCGAGTCGCTCGGCGACTACGAGGTGTTACACGACTTCGGACCCCATCGCGGGATCGACGGGATGTGTCTCACCGAGGCGGGAAACGTCGTCGCGACCGCCGGCTGGGAGACGAGCGGGCCGGGCGGGTTGCTGTACGTCTTTACGCCTAAGGGACGGGTGCTGGAGACCCATCCGTACCCGTCCGATCGGCCGACGAACTGTGCCTTTGGCGGCGACGACCTCCGCACTCTCTACGTCACCGGGTTCGACGGGCACCTCTATCGAGCCGAGACCGACCGAGTAGGACATCCGGTTCCGCCGTAGCGATAGATAGTAACTAAGCTTCGGCTGTCACCAGTTCCCGTCGAATTCGGCAGTAAGTCCACAGGTCTCGGCGAACCGGTCTATGTATCGCATTTTGGCTTCCTTGTTCAGTGAGACGAACAGGTAGCACCCATCAGTCAGAGAACGCCAGAGCTTCATTTCCTCACCTGACGGGTGCTCCGGCTTGGAATTGAGTATTGCGTGCTTCTCGCCTGGAACGTATGGAAGCGGTCCGAGTTCGTTCAGGAGACCGTAATTCTCTACGAGGTCGAGTACGGCTGATGCCATTGCGTCCGCTTGGTTTTCCCCACCGAGAGTTCGTATCGGATCGCCACTGTTAGAGAGTACTACCACGTACTCTTCGGTTTCATGTAATGGTGGGTCGGGGTCGGGGTCGGACCCCGCTGGCGGAGGATCTACCTCTTTATCAGTTCCCAATACTTCGGTCAGGTCGTCAATGAACTCCTTTGATTCGGTTTCGATCTCCTGGATGAGCGTATCACCGACTCTATCCACGATCAGCTGAGCTACTTCGTCAGCGACTTCCTCCTTGTCACTTTGCAGTTCGCTCGTCGCCCGCTTCCTCGCTCTGATCCGGTCTGCTCTAATCGTTGCCTCACCGGACTGAACGAGGTCTTTCGATAGCAGTTCCAGTACGTTCCAGTTCGTCCGTAGCTCGTCGATCGGAAAGGTCGCTAGCGACACTTCGTCCGGCACGTCGCTGTCCTCCCTACGCTTGAGGACCTCGAATCGCTGGCCGTTCGTCAGTAGACCCCAATCAGCGCCTTTCTGTCGTATGTAGCTCTTCAGTTGGTCTCGGTCCCTGTCAGAAAGCGAGGTGTCACACCCCTTCGCTTCGACGAAAACCACGGGGCTCCCGTCCAACAGCAGAGCGTAGTCAGCCCTGGCTTGTCCTTGTCCGATCTGAATCGGGTATTCCAATTCTACCTCCGAAGAATAGACATCTCAACCCAGCAATTCGATTAACGGCTGGACGAGCCTTACCTTGGTGTTTGCCTCGCCCATCTGCGGAGACGAGTCGATTAGTGACTTCGACCGTTCGAGATACTCCTCGACGTCGCCATGTGACATTCTTACTCTCGATGCTCAACTCGACCGTTATCAAAACGGTGCCGTGTCCCGAGACTACTCCACTCGTGCTTCCTCGCCGGCCAAGTCCTCGATGACCTGCATCACACCCGAGTTGTCGTCCCGCCCGCGGCCGGTCGTCTCCATCGCTTTGTAGAGCTCGTGGGCCACCGCGGTCCCGGCCATCGGCGCGCCGAAGGCCTCGCCCGCCTCCATCGCGATGCGGAGGTCCTTGTACTGGTAGGAGGCGAAAAAGCCCGGATCGAAATCACCCTGGATCATGCTCGGCGCACGGTTGTCGAGCGTCCAACAGCCCGCCGCGCCGCCCGAGATGGCGTCCACCACGGCCTCCAGATCGGCACCGGCCTTCTTCGCGAACACCAGGGCCTCGCTCACGCTGACCATCTGGGCGGCGACGACGATCTGGTTGCAGGCTTTGGTGGTCTGGCCTGCGCCGCTCGGCCCGCAGTGGGTCACCGTCTCGCCCATCACCTCGAAGAGGTCTATGTGTTCCTCCAAGGTCGACTCGTCGCCGCCGACCATGATCGATAGGCTCCCGTCGATGGCCCCTTCCTCGCCGCCCGAGATCGGCGCGTCCAACATCTCACCGCCGCGTTCGCTTACTTCCTCGGCGAGCGCCTCGGTAGTCGTCGGGGAGATCGTGGACATATCGACGACGACCGTTCCTTCCGAGACACCCTCCAAAACGCCGTCCTCGCGGCGGAGGACGTCTTCGACGACCGGCGAATCGGGTAGACAGGTGATTACGACGTCCACTCGTTCGGTGACGTCTTCGGGTGACTCGCCGCTCTCGCCGCCGTACTCGGCGTGTTCGTCGACCGGTTCCTGCGAGCGATTGTACCCCACTACGTCGTAGCCCGCGTCGAGCAGGTTCTTCGCCATTGGAGCGCCCATGATGCCGAGGCCGATGAAGCCGACCGTCGTATCGGACATGTCCGGGCACACACCGCACGGCCTCAAAGTCCTGTGGGTCGACCGACTCGATTCGGGCTGGCCAGTCCGGTTCGGTCCACACGAGGACGGCGGGATCGATCCCGACCGACGGGTTCCGGTCGCCGGTGCGCCCAGCGGTGAGGGGCTGGTCGTGTGATATTCGAAGCCGGAGGAAGTAGCAAAACTGGTGAGCGCGATCCATCGATGCTCGGCGCACGGCCCCTTCGACGCCGGAGAGAGCGGAAACGCCGGGGACGGCGACCGATGCCCGATCTGTGGCGAACGCGGCGATCGTCTCCTCGATGGCGAGCGACGAGTCCAACTCTCGAAGTTCCTGAGCGGAGCGCTCAGACACTTCCCCGAGGACGCCGGACTCGCGCTTACCGAACGCGGGTGGGCAACGTACGGACGAGTCCTCGACGCGACGACCGAGCGTTACCCGTGGACCGACCGCGAGGTTCTCGATGCCGTCATCGAAACCGACCCCAAGGGACGATTCGAGCGCGAGCGCGCAAGTGGGGGCGAAGGCCGGAACGAGAACGAGAACGGGCGCGAGAACGAACGGATCCGGGCGGCGTACGGCCACTCCGTCGACGTTGCCCTCGGGGATAGTGAGGACGAGACGGCGAGGTCGATCCCGGACCGGCTCTATCACGGGACCGCACCCCGGAACCGGGACGCCATCGCCGGGGAAGGGCTAGTCCCGATGGGCAGACGGGAGGTACACCTCTCGGGCTCTCTCGAAGCGGCTCGGGAGGTCGGGGCGCGCCACGCGGCCGACCCGATCGTGTTCGCGGTCGATGCTCACGAACTGATCGAGAGTGGACACCGGGTTACGAAGCGCGGTCGAGGAATCTACGCGACCGACCGCGTTCCGCCCGAGTTCCTCGCCGAATGCGACCGGGACGCCTGAACCGACGTCGAGCGGGAACGCCGGACGGCCGAGAGGAGATCGCGTGAAGAAGGCCGCGCGAGGACGAGACCGCAGACAGGGACGCGAGTACCCATACGGACGCGAACGCCCTGAACTCAGTAACGGGCGAACCGAGTGAAACGGTCACGGGGGTACGGAACCGAGGGGACCATATGGCCGGGCGTGCAAGTTTCTATCATTCCATGTATGATCGCCGAGCCGGGGTGACCGGGCGCCGATGAGCCGGAGCGAGGAGAACGACGGCAGTCCGTTCGCACCACACACCGAGAGCGAGACCGACGCCATGTTGGACGCCATCGGCGTCGAGAGCGAGGCCGCGCTGTTCGACGTTCCCGAGGCGATCCGCTTCGACGGCTCGTTGGGTATCGAGCCGCGAAGCGAACAAGGGGTCCGCGAGGAACTCGACGACGTGCTCGCGGAGAACGACGAGATCACGGAGTTCCTCGGACGGGGCGCGTATGACCACTACGTGCCCTCCGTGGTCGATCACCTGGCCGATCGCTCGGAGTTCCTCTCCTCGTATACCCAGTATCAACCTGAAGTCGCTCAAGGGTTCCTCCAGGCGTTATTTGAATACCAGTCGATGCTCGTCGAGCTGACAGGCCTGGAGGTAGCGAACTGCTCGATGTACGACGCCGCGACGGCGCTGGGCGAAGCCGCACTGCTCGCCTCTCGCGTGCGCGAGACCTCGGGCGAGCGCGTGCTGGTGCCCGAACTCCTCGAAGCGGGACGCCGGGGCGTGCTCGAAAACTACGCCGATGGCGCGGGGCTGGTAGTGGAGGACTATCCGCACGATGACGCGAACGCGGATCTCGACGCACTCGGCGATATAGTGGACGACGAGGTAGTCTGTATCTACGCCGAGAGCCCGACCGTTCGCGGCACGATCGAAGAGGAGTTAGGCGGGATCGGTGCGCTCGCCGACGATCACGACGCGCTCTTTTGTGTTGGGTCGGACCCGGTGGCACTGTCGGTACTCGAAGCGCCAGCCGACGCCGGTGCGGATGTCGTGATCGGCGAGGCCGGATCGCTGGGCCTCCCGATGAGCTACGGAATGGGCCTCGGCCTGTTCGCCACGAAAGAGGGGTACCTCCGGCAGGTTCCCGGGCGACTGGTGGGCGCGGGCGCCGACGCCGAAGGGAAGCGGGCCTATACGCTTACGCTCCAGACGCGGGAACAACACATCCGGCGCGATCGCGCGACCTCGAACATCTGTACGAATCAAGCGTGGGTCGCCCTCCGTACCGCGATCCACATCGCAAGCCTCGGCCCCGATGGCCTGGTTTCGCTCGCGAACGACTGTGTTCGTGGTGCGACTGACCTCGCCGCGCGCCTCGACGGCATCGACGGGATCGACGCGCCGGTTCACGACCGCCATCACGTCCGGGAGTTCGTCGCCCGTACCGACGAGCACGCACCGACGATCGCCGCCGACCTCGAACGGGCGGGATTCGCGGTGCATGCGATCGACGAGGGCCTGCTCCAAATCTGTACCACTGAGACGAACGAACGACACACCGAGGGGCTGGTCGCCGCCTTCGAGGAGGTACTGCAATGAAGTACGATCAGGCACGCTGGACGCACGAAACGGGCGACGGAACGGACGAGGAAGGTAAGGTCTACGAACCGTTGCTCGCCGAAAAGAAGTCCCGTGAGGTCGACGTGGACTCTCCGCTTCCCGACGATCTCACCCGGGAGTCGCTCACCTTGCCGGACCTCGCCGAGCCGGAACTCGCCCGGCACTACACCCGGCTCTCGCAGATGAACTACGGGATCGAGACCGGACCGTTCCCGCTCGGGTCGTGTACGATGAAGTACAACCCGAAGTTCACCGAGGACGTTGCCGCGTTGCCCGCCGCGGGCGTCCACCCCGATCGCTCGCCCGAAAGCGTTCAAGGCACCCTCGAACTCTCCTACCGGCTCCAGGAGTACCTCGCACGGATCGGCGGCATGGACGAAGTAACCCTCCAGCCGCCGGCGGGCGCGGCCGGCGAACTAACTGGTATTCTGATCGCGAAAGCCTATCACGAACATCACGGCCGCGATCGCTCGGAAGTGATCGTCACCGAGAGCGCCCACGGGACGAACTTCGCGTCGGCGGCGATGGCCGGCTACGACGTGCTCTCGTTGCCGAGCGACGACGACGGCCGTGTGGACGTAGAGGCATTAGAGGCGGCGGTGAGCGAGGACACCGCGGCGCTGATGCTCACCAATCCCAATACTCTCGGCCTGTTCGAGCGCGACATCGAGGAGATCGCCGAGATCGTCCACGAGGTAGAGGGCGTGCTGTACTACGACGGCGCGAACCTCAATGCCCTGTTGGGCCGGGCGCGGCCGGGCGACATGGGTTTCGACGTGATGCATTATAACGTCCACAAGACCTTCGCGACGCCCCATGGAGGGGGTGGTCCGGGAGCCGGCCCGGTAGGCGTCGTCGAGGAGCTCACCCCCTACCTGCCCGACCCACACGTCCGGCAGGTCGGCACCGACGGCGGAAGCACGGCCGTCGATCCGTCGAACCTCTCGGCGTCGGAGACGTCGGAAACAGGGCCACCGGGTAGCGCCGGCGAATCCGAGGACAACGGGGCTGAGGACGACGAAGCCGCGATCGACTACGAGTTCTACGCGCCCGCCGAGACGATCGGCAAAGTGCATGGTTTCTACGGGAACTGGCTCGTACTCCTCAAGACCTACGCGTACCTGTGTCGGCTCGGCGATTCGGGACTACGCGACGCGAGCGCCAAGGCGGTCCTCAACGCGAACTACCTCGCGAGCGAGATCGACTTCGACGTGCCGTACGGACCCTTCCACCACGAGTTCGTCGCGAGCGCCGACCGGGACGCCGCGGACGTCGCGAAACGGATGCTCGACCACGGGGTCCATCCGCCGACGACGAAGTGGCCCGAGATCGTTCCCGAGGCGCTGATGACCGAACCCACCGAGGCCGAGTCGAAGGCAACGCTCGACCAGCTGGCGACGGCGTTCGACGCCGTTGCGAGCGAGGACGACGCGACGCTCGAACACGCCCCCGAGCGGACGAGTGCCCGACGGATCGACCAGGCCGACGCCGCGCGCGACCCGCGGCTGTCCTGGCACGCATTCGAAGACGAGGACTGAGTTCGAAGTCGGACGGACGGAACAACGGCAAATCGGCTCGATCGCTCGATCGGCGGACCGGGGCGATCGAAGCAGGTTACTGGTGCTCGCTCTCGCTTCGAGTCCGTTCGATCGTCCGCTCGACGAGGCTGTCGGCGACGCCGGTGTACTCGGTCGGGTCGGTGAGGCGCTCGATCTCCTCGTCGGCAAGCGCGTCGGTCACGCGCTTGTCGTCGCGCAGACAGTCGGCGAACGAGTCCTCCGAATCGAGTGCTTTCATCGCGGCCTCGCCGACGATGTCGTGAGCGCTCTGGCGGCCGATGGTTTCGGCGAGTGCCATCATCACCGCCTCGCTCGCGACGAGTCCGCCGTGAACGTTCAGGTTCGAACTCATGGCTTCGGGGTACACGTCGAGGGTGTCGAGCACTTCCGTCGTGTTCCGAAGCGCACGACTCAGATACAGGAACGTCTCGGGGACGACGCCGTACTCGACGTACCACAGGCCGGCGTCGCGCTCGTCGTAGGCTTCGGTGACGGCGTTCATCGTGGCGGCGTGCCCGCGAATCATCGCCGCGAGGCCGACGGTCCGTTCGCTTCGCACGGGGTTTCGCTTATGCGGCATCGTACTGGAGCCGATCATTCCTTCGGGGACGTGCTCTTCGACCTCGCCGATCTCCTCGCGGCCGAGCATCAGTACGTTGCGCGAGATCTTCGCGAGCGTGCTCGCGACCGTCGCGAAGACGTTCGTGAGTTCCGCGAGCCGATCGCGAGCGGCGAACCACGCCGTCCTCGGAACACCGAGTTCGAGCTCCTCGGCGAGGTACTCCTGTACTTCGAGTCCCGATTTGCCCAATGAGGCGAGGGTGCCGACCGCGCCGAAGAACTCGATGACGAAGAGGCGCTCGCGCAGTTCGTCGAGACGGTCGAGACCCCGCTCCACCTCGTCGAGCCACGTCGCGGCCTTCAGCCCGAAGGTCGTCGGGATCGCGTGAACGTGATGCGTCCGGCCGATGATCGGCGTCTCCGCGTGCTCGGCGGCGAGATCGGCGAGTTCGTCGCGGACGGCTCGTAGATCGCGCTCGACGATCGCGAACCCCTCGCGGATCAACAGTATCATGGCCGTATCGGCGATGTCCTGACTCGTCGCGCCCCAGTGGATGTACTCGCCGGCGTCGCCGATGGCGTCCTTCCAGGTCTCGATGATCGCCACGGTGAACAGGTCGATCTCGGCGACCCGCTGTTCGACGGCATCGATGTCCAGGTATTCGAGCGAGGCCGTCTCGGTGATCCCCGCAGCCGCTTTTTCGGGGATCAGGCCGGCACGGGCTTCGGCGCGCGCGAGTGCCGCCTCGCTTTCCATGAACGCCTCGATATACCGTTCTTCGGCGAATACCTCGCGCATCTCCGCGGTGCCGAAGGCGTCTTCGAACAGCGCGCCCTGAGTGTGAAACATCGACTGCGGGATCGCGCCGCAGGGATCTAACCGTTGTGCCGATGCGGCCGCGGATCGTCGGACCCTTTTCGGCCGTTCGTGAGTCCGTTCACGCCCCGTCGTCTTCGTTGGAAAAGATTCGATACGACGTACCATCCCGTAGCTCAACAGCGCTCCAGCTGAAATCCGAATCCATTAATATAACATCAGTGTGGTGATCTCACACTACTCGGTGGTCTCCTCCCGGCTTTATTTAGAAAGTCCTTTTTGTACCGACTTTTTCAACGCAGAAACGACCGCCCTCGATAGCGCCGCTGAGACGCACGCTGAGCGCACCAGACAGCCGAGTTTCTCAACAGAGCCGACTTTATGCACAAAGCCCCTCGCACCCGAGGCCAAGTAAGGCTCGATTGCGAGCGTAAGTGCTAACGAGGATACCGACCGGCGGCGAGTCAAGTGGGAAAGAGTTGAATGACTCGATTCAGGCGGCCAACACCACGTCAAGCGTGAGCATGAGCGCAGCGCCGATCATGAAGCCCCATGTAGCGACGCGCTCGTACCCTCGAGCGTGGGTCTCAGGCA
>PXQR01000116.1:0-2449 GCA_003021235.1 Halobacteriales archaeon QH_6_64_20
GGCTCGTTACGTCACACTCGACGAACGTCGCTTGCGAGTCCGTTTCCTCGTCGATCCGCTCGTGTGTCGGCGTACCGCCTTCGCGCGGTTCGGCCTGTAGATCGGCGATACCGACGTCCGCGCCGTGTTCGGCGAACGCCCGTGCGATACCACGTCCGATACCGCTCGAACCGCCGGTCACGACCGCAACTCGCTCGGTGAATAAATCGGACATTACGCCGATGACTAAACGTTTAGTCTATATAGTTTTCGTGCGGGCGATCCGACCGATAGTTACCCGCTACACCGGTCGAACGTCGTCAGCTGGACGACCGCAGAAGTCACGACGAACCGCAGAGGGAAAATATATATTATGATCGACCACCGATGACCGAGCGTGTTAGACAAAACCACGCCTGGATGGGCCGTCGAGTACACCGACGGGTGCGGTCTCAGCCGGTTCGGCCACTACGCGTGTGCGTTCGCCGGCTTTCTGGCGACGACGGTGGCAGTGTTGCTCGGCGTGACGACGTTCGTCGTTCTGCTCGGCGTCCCGGAGTTGCTCGCATCGTTCGCCATCGTGTTCGGCTTCTTCGCGCTGTGGGCCGGCGCGTGGCTCGCCATCGAAGCGGCCTGGAACTCCTGGATCGCCCGCCGGACGACCGCCGACGCCGCGGGCTATCGCCTGACGGAGTGAGACGACGACTCGATGTAGCTGGCGACCGACATCGACTCGTCCCGGAACCCGCTACGGATCGGGAAGCCTCGTATCCGTCCGAGGATCGGAGGGATCACAAGGTACTTACTTACTGAACGTTTGTTCACTGTCGGGATGGATAACACATGAGCGACCGATACGGCGCGGACGCTGGCTCCGGTGGAAGCGCGGTCGTCGCCGGCTGTAGTAGCCGAAAGTAGCTCGCCGGATGCCGGTCGCCGTTCCCGATTACGACGGCCCGAAGCGGCGGTCTCGACGAACGACGCCAGCGATACCTCCGGATGAGTAATCGATCGAACTCCGACACACCGCTCGTCAGCGTCGTTATCCCGACGTACGACCGTCCGGCGCTGGTTCGCAAAGCAGTGGCGAGCGTCGGCGCACAGACCTACCCGAACGTCGAACTGCTCGTCGTCGACGACTGCTCGCCGACGCCGGTCGAGCAGGCTCTGGAGAAGCTCTCGCTCGGGCCGTCGATCACCGTTCGCGTGCTTCGACACGGGGAGAACCGAGGTGGGAACGCCGCACGCAACACCGGTATTCGCGTCGCCGCGGGCGAGTACGTCGCCTTTCTGGACGACGACGATCGCTGGCACCCCGAAAAGTTCGATCGCCAGGTACGAGCGTTTCGCGAATCGTCGCCCGCGGTCGGTGCCGTATGCGTCGGCCAGCGCTTCGTCGACGACAGGGGCGAGACGACCCAGCTCCGGATGCCGAGCGCGAGCGGGGACGTCACCGAGGCCGTCCTCCGCGGTGCGACGCTCGGCCCCTTCTCGACGCTCATGGTTCGAGCCGATGTCATCGAGGCGGTCGGCTTCCCCGACGAGCGCTTTCCGGCCTGGCAGGACCGCGAGTGGCACGTCCGGCTCTCACAGGAGGGTGACTACGAGGCGATCCGCGAGCTACTGGCGATACGCCACATCGGCTCGCACGGACGGATCAACGACGATTACGACGGTCACCGCGAGGCGGCCCGTCTGTACTCGGATAAGTACCGCTCGCTCGCGGCGCGCTACGGTTGGGCGACCGAGCGGAAGTTCGCCGCGAACGTCTACGGCGGCGTCGCGGGCACCGCGCTGGCCGCCGGCCGCTACGACGACTGCGCTCGCTACTCGCTTCGGGCGTTGGGGAACGATCCCCGATCGGTCAGGGGACTCGCTCGCCTGGTCGTCGGGATCGGCGGCCCTCGTGTCCACGAACTCGTCCGGTCGGCCCGTCGACGATACCATCGGCTCCGTGAACCGTCCCCTCCGAGGGGTTCGTTCGCCGACGAGTCGTCCGGGGACTGATGGCCGGTCGGCGAGACGACGCGGCCGATCGGGGTCGAGCGCGCCGAAGGTCCCTGCTGAGCGCTAACTCGCTGGCGGCAGAGCGGACCTCACTCGTCGGAGTCGTCGGATTCGTCGGGAACGTATCGCCTGATGAGCGGGATCGAAACCCTGAGGTTGTCCTCGATGAGGTCGATCGGGATCTCGTCTTCGGGCTGAAGGCTGTTAGTGAGTGCAAGCACCGCGATCGAGCACACGCCGGCGACCGGGAGAACCGCGATCAGCGCCGGCAACGGTAGGGTTACCGCCCGAGCGAGCGCTACTGCGGGAGGAAACAGCACGACGGGTAACAACAGGAAGGCACGGAGGGTCCGTCGCGAGACGGGATTGACGCCCGATTTGGCCCAGAGGACGGCGAGCGCCGACCCGTTGAGCGTCACCGTCGAGACCGCCGTCGCCAGTGCCGCGCCCTCGATGCCGAAAC
>PXQR01000116.1:2503-51110 GCA_003021235.1 Halobacteriales archaeon QH_6_64_20
TAGCCAAACGCCGACAAGGTGTCCTGACACCGCCCGAACGCCGCGCTCGTGAACGATCCCAATACTAGGATTCTGAGCGCCAGCGCGCCGGCGACGTACTCCGGACCGAAGATCGAACGTAGCAGGTCGTCGGCAAAGACGACGAGACAGAGCAGTGCCGGAAACGAGATCACGTACACCCATTTCGTCGTGACCTTGTACATCCGGTTTATTTCCGCGCGTTTCCCGCCGGCGTCGAGGCGGCTCATCAACGGCAAAAAGAGGAAGCCAAAGGAAGAGACGATCACACCGACGCCTCGGGCGAGCGGCCAGGCGGCGTTGTAGACCCCGGCCTGATCCGAGGGGAGATAGTAACCGATCATCAGCGTATCGATCTGTGAGAGCAAAATCGAGGTCACCGAGGAGAACACCAGCGGGAGCGAGAAGAAGACGATCTCACGGGTGCGCAACTCGAACTCGCCCGTGATCGGCAACAGTCGGTCGAACAGCCAAAGGGCGACGACGAAGGCGCTCGCGGCGGAGAGCAGGTAGGCATACCCCATCGCGACCACGCCGTAGCCCGCGACGAGCAACCCGACGATGAGGGCCAGTCTGAGCCCGTTGTAGAGCAGGTCCTGCGTGTAGGTCCGGTAGATCGTGTTCTCCCGGCCTTGAATACCGGCGACGGCGAGCTTCATGCCGGCGAAAAACGGAAGCGTCGCGATGAAGACGACGATGAGTCCCCGCGGGGTCGAGGGTTCGAACAGCCGAGCGGCCAGGCGCTCGACGTTTACGAATAGCGTCACAGCGATCACGAGCGTGAGGGCCGCGCCGATGGCGGTTCCGGTGATCCAGACGCCGCGGACGTCCGCCTCGCGCTCGAAGCGGGTCATAAAGCGGGCGATCCCCTTCTTGAATCCCGCGAGCGCGAGCGTAGAGGAGACCGTAAGCATCGAGAAGGCGATCGAGACCTCGCCGTAGGCGTCCGGGCCGAGTACCCGGCCCATGGCGATCTGTTCGATCAGGCGGGAAAACGACCCGAGCGACCCGATGAACAGTAGCAGCGTGGCGCTCGACAGCAGTGCCGAGAGGTCCTCGGTCGTGTCCCCGACCGTCGCTCCATCGTCACTCATCGCTCCCGAACCAAGCGTCCGTCCGGAAGACGCACGCAAGAACTTGACGACACGGACAGCGCGTTCGCCCCCGCCGAACGACCGGTTCTCAGGAACTTACAGTAGTGCTATTAGTGACGTTGATCGTCGAGGGGTCGGTGACGACCGAGCCGGTTCTGAGGTACGGGAAATCGGTGCTCCCGTTCGTCCGCACGTAATCGAACCGGCTGTTGTTGTTCGTATCGAGGTACGCCGTCGCCGTCAGGACCTGACTGCGCCCCAGATCGGTCCGGGAGAACTCCTGACCGGAGACGTTGAACAGCTCTACCTGCACGCCCTCGTGACTGCCGGGCGCGAGGCGTTGCGAGACGCCGATGATCGGCCCCGAAACGCCGTCGCCGCGGTGGATCACGACGAACCCACCCGTCGAAAGGTTTGCGGACCTGACCGTCACGGTCCCGTTCGGAGCGCTCTGTGCGGTAAAACTCAGGTCCGCGGTCGGTTGTGTTCGCGCCAGCGCCGCCGTCCCGACCACCGTGACGTTGGCCGGGTTCTGCACGACGCTACCGTTCTGCGTCAGGGGTTCGTCCGTCGCTTCGTCCGTCCGGACGAAATCGAACTGTCGGTCGCCGTCGCTGTCGCGATGGAGCATCGCGATTAGTTCCTGGTCCTCTTCCAGCCGGGACTGTGAGAAGTTCCGACCCGGCACTTCGAACAGCCTGATCCGTACGTCCTCGTAGCTCCCGGGCGCGAGGTAGCGCGAAACGCCGATGATCGGAGCGCCGTCGTTGTTCTCACGACGAATCACGACGAACCCGCCGTCCGAGAGGTTCTCGACGTCGGCGGTCACCGTCGCGCCGTAGGACTGTTGGGGTGTGAAGATCGTCCCTGCCGTCGCGTTCGAGGCGTTCGACGCCGACCCGTTCCCGGTCTGGGTTTGATCCTGTATCGGTGTCTCGGGCGTTCGATCCGCCGCCTCGCCCGGCGACGCGAGCGCACTCGCCGTGCCGCCGGCACCGATCATCGCGAGCGCGAGCAAAAGGCTGAGAACGGGTCGCTGAGGGGCCATTGAGTACCGCTTCGTCGCCAGTCCGTGATATTATGCTTTCCGGCCAGCGCTCGTACCGGGTGCTTGCTCGCGTGTACTCGGCACGTGATCGGAATCGAGGACTCGGAGCGAAGCGCCACCGTGCTGTACGGAGGACGCCGATGAGGGAACGGCCGGCCTCACCGCCGGCGTGCTCGTCCGTGCCCTTAGCTTTCGCATCCGTCGCTCAGCGGGCCGACAGGTCTACGAACTACCTCGACCCACGGTTTCGCGCAGGATCACGTCGGTAGTGTCCATTTTCTCCGACAGCAGCCGCTCGCGCTTGGCCTGCCATTCGGTTCGGTCGCTCGTTTCGAGGATCGACACGGCCTTCCGGAGCGCTTCTTCGTGTCGCGCCTCGTCGTGGAAGTTGAAGACGAGGCCGTATCGTGCTTCGAGTTCGTTCGTGTAGCCGCGGTCGCTCGTCGAGACGAACACCGCCGGCGTGCCGAGGACGGCGCTTTCGGTCGCCATGGTCGCGCTCTCGCCGACGAAGGCGTCCGCGTAGTACAACAGGTGGTGGATCGCCTCGCCCGGAACGCGCACCCGGTGGGATTCGAGTTCGACCGGTAGCGACGCTTCGGAGGTAATGAGTACGCGCGTGCCGGTCGCCTCGATGCGCGAGACGGCGTCACGAACGTCTCGAAAGCCGCTGTCCCCGCGGTCGTGCATCGCGCCCCAGGAGACCGAGCGCACGACGGCGAAGCGTTCGTTGGGATCGACGCCCGCGGTCTCCAAGACGCTCGGATCGGGCGTGAATCGATCGGGATGGAGGTAAGCGAGTTCGTGATAGCCGGGATAGTGAACGGCCCCCTCGATGCGTTCACGATAACACTCGGGCATACAGACGTGATCGGCGAAGGGATAGACGAACCGCCGCCGAAACCGAGCGCCCTCGGTATCGGTGAAGATCACGCTCTTGGCTCCAAGCAGCTTCGCGACGTGAACGACGCCCGGCTCGCCGATCGCGACCATGACGTCCGGGCGCAGTCGTCTCGCCGCCCGGAAGAGGCCGAGTTCGTACCGGGCCTGGACGGCGAGCAACCCGAGTGTGCTTTCGGCCCGGCCGGCGAGCACGGTATGGGGGATGTCGTAGGCTTCGAGCAGGTCGGTCGCGATGTCCTTCTCGCGTGCGAAGACGGCGACGGAGTGATCACCTCGTTCGAGTTCCTCGATTGCGTTCCTGAAGAAGTGGACGTGTGCGGGGTGCTGGATGGTGACGATAACGCGCATGGGGGTGTGGGAGTGTCGTAGTCGGGCGTGAGCCGTTAAGGATTACTTCACCAAGTAGTACGGATCGGCGGCGATCTCGTCCGCCAGGGAGCGACGCATGTCGTTCGCGCCGAAGAAGAGGAGATCCAGCCCCCCGATCGAGTACCGATCGAGCGCGCCCTCCCGTCGCAGTTTCTTCCTGATCTTCGAGCGGTTCCAGAAGTACAGCCAGTCGATCTTGTCGGCGTTGTACTGGGTGATCTTCGCGTGGGATTCGTCGTCGTAGTAGATCACGCCGTCGTGGGCAGTGCGGCTCACGTAGGGCACGTCGGCGCGCTCTTCGATGTAGTGGATCTGTGTCGAGACGAGCCAGTCGGTGCCGATGTTCATATAGAGGACGTTGTCCCGATCCAACTGTCCCCAACAGCCCGCCTCGGCGAACGTATCGTGGTGATCACACTCCTCGAAGCGATAGTCGCCTGCGACCGAGATCGAGTGGATCGCGTCGTTGGTCCGGTAGTCGGCCTCTTCGAAGAACAGTCGGGAGAACGCGCCGAACTCCGGCGTCGAGTAGCGCTTGTGATAGAGTCCCGTCTCTCGGAAGGACGAGGTAAACGCCGGGGTCAAGACGCTCTCGAAGTGATCGGTCAGCTTTCCGCTGAGCAACGCGTAGGGATCGCCGCCGAAGGCCCGTTTGACGTCGCTCAAGCCGGCGTGAACGAAGACGGTGTCGTGATCCGCGGACTGCTCTTCGAGGACGGCGTCGAGCACCGCCGGGTCGCTCAGCGAGACGTTACTGGGACGCTGGAGCGCGGCGTAGTGGCGGGCGTTGCTGAACAGGATCTGCGGGAGCGCCGCGGGCGGCGGGATCGGAGTTCCACCGAGCCGGTTGAAGAGGGTGAGTCCGCGTTTCCCGACGTTGGTCGCGAAGTCCTTTCCGTACTCCGCGGCGAGTTCCGAACCACTCCCCGCCCAGCGGTTCGGATGCACCAGCAAGCACAGTCGCGGTAGACGATCCATACCGAGTAGTTCGATCAGTTCGGCCGTCGTTGCGACCTGGACGTCCTTCGTCGCCTCGCCGACGGTGTAGTCCTTGATCTTGAGGTCGCCGTCGAGCCACGTCCGGCCAGTATCGGAAAAATACGTCACGTCGGTGAAGTCCATCGAGAGATACGCCTCGCCTAACAGGTCGTAGCTCTCGAAGTCCCGTCCTCGCCCCCCGACGCTGTCGTCTTCCTTGCTTTCGCTTTCGCCGCCCTCGCCGCCCTCGCCCCCGTCGCCCTCGTCGTCCGCGTCGATTCCTGCCCACATGTCGCGGTTGTCGTGTGTGCTCAGCGGGTTGCCGTGCATACAGACGGTATCGACGGTCGCGACCGCCCGGAGCCGCCCTAACTGCTCGGCGAACGAATCGTGAGCCCGCTCGACGTCGCCGTCCGCCCGATCCATGTCCTCGTAGTGATAGCCGATTTCGTGGCCGAGCGCCTCGATCTCCCCGATCAGTTCCGGGCGAAAGGTCTTCTCGATCGTTCGGAAGTAGTAGGTGCTCGAAACCCCGCGATCGGCCTCGATGCGTGCCATCGAGAGCGCGTTCTCGGGTTTCCGATCGACGTCGTGCCGGAGGACGACGAATCGGTCGGGCAGGTCCTCGCGATCGGTCGAGAGGTACTCGCGAACGGTGAGAAAGGCATACCCCGCCCGGAGACCGGCGTCGAGCAGTTCACCGTACGTCTCGAAGGTAAAGTCAGCGGCCACCGATCGACACCTCGAGGGACTCGCCCTCTCGCATATCGAAGACCATCGCGAACAGGACGAACAGGCTCCCGAGCGCGAACACGATAACCGAGAGCATTAGCGAGACGAACGCCGACCCCGCCAGCGTTCCGGCCAGGCTCCCGACGGCCGTGTACCCGATGCCCGCGATCCCGAGCACCGAACCGGCCGCGCCGGAGAGGTAAAACAACGCCAACGGATGGAAATCGAGTACGAGGTACTTCGTCTTCAACCGCCAGCAGAAATTCAGTAGGAGCATTACGGAGACGTGCCGGATGTAACTCCCGTACTTGATCCCGCTTTCCTCCTCGCCGTAGATCGCGGGGATCGCGACGTCCGCGACGCGCAGGTTCTTCGCGTTGAGTTTCACCAGCAGATCGTTACAGTAACCGTAATACTCGTACATGTCCTCGATGCCGACCGCATCGAGGGCGCGCCCGGAGATCGCGGTGTAGCCGTTCTGGGGATCCATCGTCTTCCAGTAGCCGCTCGCGATCTTCGTCAGGAACGTGAGGATACTGTTGCCGAACAGCCGCCAGCTACTCATCCCCTCGCGGTAGTCGGGATAGGACAATCGATTGCCTTTCGCGTAGTCCGCCTCGCCCTCGACGATGGGGTCGATGAGCCTGTGTAGCTGACCCGGGTCCATCTGTCCGTCGCCGGCCATCACGGCGGTCACGTCGATCCCGTCCGCGCGGGCGCGCAGGTAGCCCGTCTTGATCGCGCCGCCGACGCCCTTGTTCACCTCGTGTCTGACCGGCACGACGAGCCCGCTACCCGCGCCGCCGCCGTCGGAGATGACGGCTCCATCGGTGGTCTCGCCGGCGGTCGTCGTCCGTACCTGACTCGTGTCGTTGATCTTCGCGGCGGACGCCTGTATCTCCGCCCAGGTACCGTCGTCCGACCGATCGTCGATGACGTAGATCCGATCGACGAACTCCGGCATGGTGTCGATAACGGTACCGACGAGCCCCTGTTCGTTGTGTGCTGGCACGACGACGCCCACAGTGTGTTGCTTGTACACGTTCGTTTCCATCCTCCGGTTGCGACGTTCGATCGCCCCAGCGTTCGAACTGCCCCGACCGCTTGCCGATCGGCCGGGTGCAGTCGCCGACTCGCGGGGGTTCGAACGCCCGTTCGATCCGTTCGGTTCGTTCGATTGACCCCTTCAGGGTCGATCAGGTGCCGTCCGGGGTCGACCCAGTACGGCGTTCGTCCATCGATTCGTTCCCGACGGCCTCAGTGGTGTGTAGGTATGTCCTACTGCGGTATATCTCTTTCACCGATTCGAGGCTCTCGCCTCGGGCGCGACCGCACGGATCGAGCGTCCGAGCGGCGGGAGTACGCCGCTCGCTCGAGGTGTTAGCTGCCCACCATCTCGTCTCGCCGTCGAACATACGGTCAGGCTAATACTCAAGTAGGACAATCATATAACAACGACGCTTTACCTGCCACGAAGCGTATGTTTCGATCCGCTCTCGCGTTCGATCGTCCCCCGCTCGAGCCGCTATCAGCGCACTGGTAGACGCTCGCTACCGTACATCGCCGGCCGTAGACGAGGTCCGGTCGACGGTCGGGAACACGACAACGTTCATCCGTCCGACTCGATGACGGCCACTAACGGCTCGCTCGCCCCGAGATCCCTACAATGGCCTCACCGCTTCGTACCGCCGTCGCACTGGCGCTCGTCGTAGCCGTCCTAGTGGCTACGGCGCTCGCAGTACCCTCGCTCGCGCGCGAGGAGCGCGGCTCGAATCGGCCCGACTCCTTCGCCGTCACTCAGGGCGAGCGTTGTGTGACGATCCAGCCGTTGGACAACGGAACGCGCTCGGTCGAGTCGTTTTACGACTACCGGGTCCCCCCCGACGGTAATTACGTCTCGTATGGCACTCTCGAACTACAGCGAAGCGAGACGAGCCAGCTGTTCGTCTACAACGGCTCCGACGGTCTGTCGCTCGTCTTCCTCCACGATCGTCTCGGCGAGCGCTCGGCCTTCGGCGGGGGTGTCATCACCGCCGAAATCTCCGGGCTCCCACGGGACGGCCGCTGGGCGATCATGGACGACAAGTACGTCAAGATCGACCTCTATATCACCGACTCGCAGCTCTTCGAGGTCCAAGAGGACGCCATCGATCGTACCGGTACACGCACCCGTATCGAGTGGGTCTGGAAGGACAACCGATCGGACGGCGCGGTCTTCCGCGGGCTCGGAAGCGACGGGTACGACGAGATCACGATCGATATGCGATTCAACGACCGGTCGAACCGGTACCCCTACGACGAGTGGAGCGGAGCCCCCGAACGACACCGCATCGAGGAGTGGATCGCCCGCTCGGCGACCGGTCGGACCTATCGCCTCGAGATGGGTCGTCCGGTGACGATCGAACCCGGCGACTGCTCGCCGGCCGAGTCGCGTCCGTAGCCGGCTGTACCTCACCGTTGGACGGAACTCGACCTGCCGGGGCCGAGCTCTCCGGAGTTCGGGCTCTCGCCGTGGGACAACGCTGATTAGCGCGGGCCGTGAGTATACGGTCGTCCCTCCATGTCGGACGACGACTCGATGACGACCCTGTTGGTCGGTCTCGACGCGGCCTGTGCCCCGGTACTCGATCCGCTGTTCGAGAACGAGCGTCTCCCACACCTCCGATCGATCGTCGAGGGAGGCGCGAGCGGCCCGCTCGAATCCCAGATTCCCCCCTGGACCGCGAGCGCGTGGCCCTCCCTGTTCACGGGAACGAACCCCGGCAAACACGGCGTGTTCGGCTTCTTAGCGTTCGAGGGCTACGACTGGGACGTCGTGAACGCGACCGACGTCCGCGAGCACGCACTTTGGGAACTACTCGATACCCAGGGGAAATCGAGCGTCGTCGTGAACGTCCCGGTGACTCACCCCCCACGACCTTTCTCGGGGGCACTGCTCCCAGGATACACTGCACCCGAAGAGCCCGCCTGCCATCCTGAAGGCTTGCTCGATGACGTCCGCGAGGCAATCGGTGACTACCGGATCTACCCGCCCCACGAGGGAGCCGCCGACGTCGACACCGACACGAAGATCGCCGAGTACCGCGATCTCGTGGGGATGCGCGGCGCGGCGTTTCGCTATCTCATAGAGCGCTTCGCGCCCGACTTCGGATTCGTCCAGTTCCAGGCCACCGATACCGTCTTTCACGAATGCGAGGGCGACCGACGGGCGGTGCGGGCGGTCTACGAGGCAGTCGACGAGGAGGTAGGGGAGGTGCTCGACTCCTGTGATCCGGACACCGTGATCGTCGCGAGCGACCACGGGATCGGCGAGTACGGCGGCTACGGCTTCCGGGCGAACACCTTTCTCGACGAGCAGGGGTATCTGACGACCCAAAGCGGCGGCGAGGGAATGCCGACGTGGGTCACCGCGCGCGACACACGGCTCAAAACCGGCGAGACCGCGACCGCGACCGGGACCGGGACCGGGACCGGAACCGAAACCGACGCCGAACCGGCGGGACCGACGCCGGTCGAGCGCGCCATCGTGCTCGCGGCGCGGGCCGGTCTCACGACCCAGCGGATCACGAAGGTCCTGGAGACGTTCGGCCTCCTCGACGTTGCGCTTCGCTACCTCCCGCAGGGGATCGGCCGCGCGGGTACCGAACAGGTCGACTTCCCAGCCTCGTGGGCGTACGTACGGGACGCGATCGAACTCGGCGTTCGGCTCAACGTCGCCGGTCGGGAACCCGCGGGCGTCGTCCCCGAAGCCGAGTACGAGACCGTCCGCGAGGACCTCATCGACCGCCTCTCGGGACTCGAAACGCCCGACGGCGACCCCCTGTTCGAGACCGTCGGCCCGCGCGAGGACTTCTTCCACGGACTCGAAAGCCACCGTGCCGTCGATATCGTCACCGTCCCCGCCGGCTTCGAGCACTCGCTGTCGACACACCTGGGGAGTCCCGCGTTCGACGAGCCGAGCGAACCTTACGATCACAAACGGAACGGGATCGTCGCCGCTCGGGGCGGGGCTGTCGATTCCGACGCCGACCTCGATGGCGCACACCTGTTCGACGTCGCGCCGACGGTGCTCGCGACGCTCGGGGTCCCGGCCGGCGAGCGGATGGACGGTCGGGTGCTTCCGATCGCCGAGTCGGTCGGCGAGACGGCCTATCCCGACCTCATCCGGCGCGGAGCCCGAAAGCGATCGTCCCGAAGGCGACCGTCCACGACTCCGAGCGATCGTGGGCGAACCAACTATCGGCTAGCTACCGCCTGGCAACCGGAAACGACTTATCACGGCTGCTGAAAGGTGAGTCCGTCCCCGAGCAACGATGAGTGACGCCACGGTATCAGTACACGAAACGATCGACGACCTGAACGCGAACCAGTGGAACAACGTCGTCCACGGGTCGAAGCTGGGAAGCGTCTTTCATCGCTACGAGTGGCTCCGCGCGATCGAACGCGGCCTCGGCCGGCCGGCGCGACACGTCGTCGTCGCGAAGAAGGGCAATCCGGTGGCGCTGTTCCCGAACTTCCTCGATCCGATCGACCTCCCGGTCGACTCGGTTCCGGCGGTCGGGTCGGTCGCCGACCGATTGGGGCTCCGGCGGCTCGTCTCGATCGCGCCGGGGTTCGGCGGGCCGCTCGTCACGTCGAGCGAACGCGAGTACTTACCTGTGGTGTTCGAAGCGCTCGCCGAGGCCTGTGGTAGCGAGGCGACCTATCACGCAGTGAAGACCGATAGTGTCGGCTATACCAGGTACGGCAAGTTCCTCGCGGGGGAGGGGTACGACGCCCGACTGCTCAACTGCCGGTTCGTGCTCGATCTCGACGCCGCGTTCGACGACCTCGTCGACGGAATGGACAAGACGCGCCGACGCGCGCTCCGGCGCGCGCGCGAACAGGACTACGAGGTCGAGTCGACGCCGATGACCGAGGCGGTCGCAGCCGACGTCTACCCGGCCTACCGAAAGAACATGGAGCGGATCGGTGGGGGTATCCACCCGCGATCGTTTTTCGAGCGCCTCGCAGCGGAGATGACGGACCGGCTCCGCGTGTTCACCGCCCGCGTCGACGGCGAGACGGTCGGCCGGTACGTCCATGTCCTTGACGACGAGCGATCGGCGATCCAGTACTTCTTCTCGGCGATCCCCGACGAGGGCGACCTCGAACGATCCCCGTCGGAACTACTGCATGGCGGCGCGATCGAATGGGCGATGGACGAGGGATACTCCCGCTACGACTTCGGCGCGACGGGAGCCGATTTCACCGACGGCGTCTTCCGGTACAAACAGCAGTACGGCGGCCGGATCGTCCCGGCGGTCACCTGGCAGAAGGGCTACGCCCCCCTGAAGTGGAACGCGTTCAAACTCGGTCGGCGGGCCTACCAGCGAGCGAACTACTGAGAGGAGGACCGAAAGCAGGGATGAGCGTCGATATCGACATAGACAGGATCGATTCGGTCGCCGACTGGGACCGGCTCGTAGAGCGCTCCGGGCAGGCCACCCCCTTTCACCGCTACGGCGCACTCTGCGCGCAGGCGACCCACACCGACGCGACGTGTCACTGCCTCGTCGGCTACAAGGGCCAGGAGCCCGTCGGCCTCTTCCCGGTGTTCGAACTCCAGCGGGGGCCGATCACCGGGGCCTTCTCGCCGCCGCCCTATCTCTGGATCCACACCCTCGGGCCGGCGACGATCGAGCCGAACGGCCTGAATACCCGCACGGCAGAACGCCGCCGACGGGCCTTTATCGAGGACTGTCTCGACTGGATCGACAGGGAAACCTCGCCGAAATTGCGACGAGTGACGACCGATCCGCGCTACGAGGACGTTCGGCCCTTCGCCTGGCGCGGGTTCGACGCGACGCCGGGCTATAGTTTGGCACCGCGCGCGCCGTTGCACGGGCTGGTCGTACTGCGCTCACTCGGTGAGTTCTTCGGCCTCGCCGGCATGCGCCTCGGCTTTGCGTTCGAGCGACCTGTATCACGCGCTTCCCGAGGGTCGTGTCCGTCCGTACGTTTGCGAGGTAGACGGCGAGTTCGTCGGCGGCATCGTCACCGTCGAGGACGAGCGTAGCATCTATCGGTGGCAAGGAGCCGCGCGCCGCGACGCCGAGGCCCCGGTCAACGACCTGCTCGACTGGCGGATCATGCGCGACGCGATCGATCGTGGGCGTGCCCGCTACGACCTCGTCGGTGCCGGCACGCCCCGTATCAACCGGTACAAATCGAAGTTCGGTCCCGACCCCGTAGGCATCTACAACCTCGAACGCGACGCGTCCGGCATCGACACGTTGCTTCGCCTGTACCGCCGGATTCGGTGAGTCGCCATCGGTATCGTATCGATATCGTCGGTCGATCGGTTTTCATACCGATCGATGCCGTGCCCGCTGATTGATTCCGTGCCGACCTTCGCCGTGTCGATCGATCCCGTGCCGGCCGGGACCACCCGGATGGAAAAACGCCGAGCACGGGGGAGTCGGCCCCCAGGTCGGCGCGCTTACCGGTCGTCCTCGGGCAGGGTCGATCGACCGGACCCGTATCGCAGTCCTATCAGAACCGACACGATGATCAGCGTCAGGAGGACGAGGGCGAACAAGACTACGCTGCTCACCGTAATACTCAGCCCCAGCCCCAACCAGCCGTTCACGAAGTCCCCGATCGGACCGTCCCCTCCGGCGTCCGGCCCGCTATCGGGAGCCGACTCACCATCGGAAGCTGGCCCACTATCGGGACCCGGCAGGATGCCCGATACCTGGCTCGGCGGGGGCAAGGAGGCGGGCGCGCCGATACTGGGGGGGACGGCTGCCCGACTGTCGGCGTAGGAGTTGCCCCGCAGTCGGATGTTGTTGAACTCGGTCGGGTCAGCGTCGCTGGCGAAGCTCTCGGACTGTGAGCCGTTCTCCTCGGCCTGGTAGACCGCGGTGCCCCGTTCGATGCCGACGAACGCGTTGTTCGCGATAAGCGCGCCCTCGACCGGTCCGAATCGGCCGTCGATCGTTATTGCCGGGTCGTCCATGACCTCACCGCCCCTGTCGCGCTCGTTCGACGGCGGGAGGAAGGTGTTGTTGACGATCTCGACGCGCTCGCCGCCGTGTGCGGGCTCGGTGCTACTGGCGGAGTGGACGTCGAAGGCGTGGTTCGGCCGACGCGGACCGACGACGTTGCCCTCGGCGCGATAGCCCGACTCGGTGTTCCGAACCGTCTGGATCGAGTGGCGGTTCGCATCGAAGTAGTTGTACTGGATCAGGGGGGACGACGACCATGAGGAGACCCCGTAGCCGAGGCTCGGGCTAGTGTTGTGGTGGATCGAGGAGAAGTAGACCCGACCACCCTCGACTTCCCTGAACTGGATACCGGCGTGCGTATAGCCGGCGATCTCGGCGTTGTAGACGGTCGTGTTATCCCCCTGGGTAAGGATCCCGAAGGAGTTCGGCAGGTCCGGGCCGGACTCGCCGTAGATCGTGTTCGGGTTCGGCCCGATGAGCCGGAGTCCGGTGACGGTGGCGTTGTTACCCTCGATCGTGATCGTCGCCCCGTTCTCGTCGCCCCCCAAGCGAACGGTCCCGCCGCCCTCGCCGAAGCGCCCGCCGGCCGAGTAAAACGCGAGGTCGTCCTGCTCGAAGACGATCTCGTCCGGCTCGACGGTGATCGTCGTGTTCACCGGGACGAAGACGTTAGCACCGTCCGGCGCGGTCTCGGCGACACGGCGGAGGTCGGCCGCCGATCGGACGATGAAATCGGGGGCGAGTTGTGAAGTGCCGGTCGTCGTGTTCGCTGTGCTCGTCGTGTCTGTCGTATTCGTCGTGTTTGTCGTGTGCGTTACGTTCGTTCCATTAGCCGCCGGTTGCGCCGCTACCGCGCCCATCGTCCCCGCGATCACCGCCGCGGCGACTACGAGAACGAGCCCCCCCGCCGAACCCCGTCCGCTACTCCCGGTAGAACCCATTGTAAGCTCTGTTCACCCGATTCGATAGGTGGCTACTCGCAAGTGTCGCTGCTACAATCGGTAAACACCGTCGGATCGAACTCGATAGTCGTCGTGTCTCACCGTATCGCTCCCACGCTCGACCGAGGAACGCGTTCGGGGGTCGCTCCCGTCGACGGTAGCGGGCATCGATCGGCCTCGCTCGCCGGAATCGAGCGATCGGTGCGACTACGATGACGACCGGATTCGAGGCGAGCGGAACCGGAGCAACCGAACCCGCGTCGCAGGGGTTCGGACGGCCGGATCGCCTGTGGGTCGTTCGATAGGAGCGACCGTCTCGCTCGTCGCCTCGCCTCGGAGGGCGACCCGGCCAGCAGTCGGCGCTGATCATAACGGTTCGGACATCGTGACGACGACGGTTCGAACGCCGCTACGATCGAGATCGGCCTGCTCGCTCGCTCGGGAACGAATGAACGTCCCGTCGAAGCGCCCGATCGAACCGCACTACTCCTATACTTTATGTACGAGCGCGAATATATGTCTGACATGTGGCTTGCAAACCGCGCTCCCGAGATGGGGTACAGGGATGGGATCATAGCGAGCGGTGTCGGGGTATTGTTCATCGCCGTTGTTCTCGGCGCTCTCGGCACGCTCGTCGGTTGTGCCTCTCCGAGCGGAACCGCGAGCGGTAGACCCGCAGATCCGGACCCCGTACACACCTGGACGCGCTCGTCGTTGGAGCACGAGATCTAGCGGAGAAACGAACGAAACGGACGAAACGGAGTCGAGCGACTCGAACCGCACTGCAACTCCGGATCGAACGTCAGGACCGGAGCGTGGAGCGTGCCACGGAGGAGCACGAACGGCGCTTCGGCAGTACGACGGCGGCGCGCTCCGGATGTGGATACGCGCACACGTAGGACGACGACCGGCAGCCTATGCGTGACGACCGACGGCCGATGGGCGTTCTCCCGCGGGGTGGTTCGGAACTCGTGGGAAGTCGTCGAGCAGTCCCTGTATCGCGTCGAAACTTCGGCGTTCGTTCGCCGGGCTCCGGCGATCGGGCGAGTTATGGGACGGCCTCACAAGCACTGTAGCAATGCGTTCGCGAAGAGCCCACCTCGTTCCGTCGGCACCGAAGGCGTCCGGACAGCGACGAAAGTGGGGTCGTTCGCCTCGTTGCCCTCGTTACCCGCATGACGGCAACGGACAACGGCCTCCCGAGGTCAAGGCGAGTCCGCACGGTGCTCCGGATACGCCGAGGAACGTCTCGTGCTGACCTGCGAACGAAGCCGTCGGGAAGTCTTCGGCGGTCGCCGACGAGCGAACCGCGTAGGAGGCGTCGCTATCAGCACCGGTATCGAGCGCGTCGGTGATCGACTCTCCGATCGCTTCGTCGAACTCCCGCTCGCTCGTTCGCGAGCGGACTTCCTTCGCAGCCGTCGTGAGTTCGTCCGCATCGGCTGGATCGAGCCCTTCTAAGCGGTCGATAGCGTCTCGGATTTCCGGATCGTCGGTCAGCGCCCGGTACACGTCGGTCGTGACGACGAAGCCCGACGGTATCGGAAAGCCAGCCCCGACGAGTTCGCCCAAGTTCACTCCCTTGCCGCCCGCGAGCGTGAGGTCTTCCTCTCCGAGCGAGTCGAATCGCCGTACGTGTGCCATCGATTCCGTTGCCGTGTGATCGAAGTTCCGTTTGCTCATTGGTACACCGGTTTTCCGTGTCGAGAGTTACTGGTCAGTGCCGTCGAGTACTGCCGGATCGGTTCATTCGAGCGGGTTACCGTTTTCCGTCTCCGTCCCCGTCGTCGTCGCTATCACTGTCGTCCCCAGCGGACTCGACGCCGTCGGCGGTCTCGGTCAGTCGCGTCGAGCACCAGTGACAGAACGTCAGGTCGTCGTCGAGCGGCCGGCCGCACTCCGGACAGGACCGCGTCGTTCCCTCGGTGTGTTCGCGTGCATGTATTAGGTAGTTGTTGAGCACCGCGAGCTGGTAGGCGTCGAGCGCGCTGGCCGCGCTGACGAGCATCAGCGGCGCGAGGTCGAGCAGCGTTCCCCACTCAGCGCCGCTGCCGGTCGCGAACGCCTCGACGGCGGTCTCGGGCACGAACAACACCGTCGTGCCCACCGCGATGGACGACCCAACCGACCGCGCGAGTCCATCGGCGCAGGTACAGGTGTCCGAACCCCGTGCCGAGCGCCGCGAGGAGCACGGCGAGCCACGGTCGTTTCCCGGTCGTGTCTCGCTTCGTAGTAGACTAAACGTTCAGTACATACTTATTCTTTTCGCTACTCTCCCGACACGCTCATGTCGAGGTGGGGGTTCGGCTGAACGACCGATCGGGACGCCGCTCGACGGGGTTCCCCCGATAGCACCCGATCGCGCTCGGCGCGACCCTCTCGTAACGATCTTTGAACCCCGTCGGCAGACGCTCTCGGGGAAGACGCACTGCGAGCAGTTCGCCCGTGGAGTCGAGCAGGGGACGTCAATCGAACCGTGGGGTCGTCCCGTTCGACGATCGAGACGGAACGGCACAGTGCTCGCTCCCGGTCGGCCCCTGTTTGCTCCGGTCGACCTACCGAGTGTCGGATGACCCCCCGCCGATCGTAACCGCTCGTGCCGGGTCGAGCGCGAGGGTCGTACGGCGGTGTTTCGTCTTCGAGCTCTTGCGATAGGGTCGTTTCCGTTCCGGTGACCCTCGTGAGTACGATCGCTCTAACGGTCGAGCAATACCTTACTCCGTGGACG
Source organism: Halobacteriales archaeon QH_6_64_20 (assembly GCA_003021235.1). Taxonomy (GTDB): domain Archaea; phylum Halobacteriota; class Halobacteria; order Halobacteriales; family Halococcaceae; genus PXQR01. The sequence continues at coordinate 18,304 of PXQR01000116.1, forward strand.
ACGAGTACCGCGACGGCCGGTGGCTGTCGTCCTCGGTGAGAAGTGAATACAGTCGGGTTGCCTATTGACCTCCTATCGGGATCTTGCTGTATTCGAAGCCATGACGGCTAACGGAAACCCCGAACGCTCACCTACTCCGGTTAACGAACACGCAACAGAACCGCACGGACTCGAAAGGTTGATAACCGTACCGACTGAGTGTTCATTCAAGATGCGACGATTTACATGGGAAGCCGCAACCGGGCTACGATTCGGTTCTCTCCGGAGTAGTACCGTCGATTCGTTCGATGCCGTCGATACGGCGGGCTCCGATCTGTCCACGGTTGCGAGAGGCTTGCGATCGTGAATCGCTCGACGTTGCTGTCGGTCCTGCTCGTCGGTTTGCTCGTCGCACAGGGGGGCGCTTACGGCCTCTCACAGAGCGGATCGGCCCTCTCCGCCGAAGCGAGCGCGCCCGATGGAGGGACCTCCCTCTCGTCCGTCGGCGTGTCGAGCATCGACGCGGGATCGTCGGCCACCGACTCGAACGACTCCGAACCGACCACCGAGGACACGGAGTCCGATTCGTCGGACGGGGAATCGGAGTCAGGAGATGAAACCGAGTCAGAGGACGAAGCCGACGGCGAGGATAGCGAGAACGACGACGCTTCCTCGTCCGAGTCGTCCGGAGAATCGGACGGCAGTAACGACGGAGAGGACGACAACGGCGATAGCGACGGGGCCGAACGCGACTCCGACGACACGACCACGGTAGACGATTCCCCGTCCGAGGGCGCGACGACCGACGAGGAACCCGTAACGACTGAGGTGAACACGGAACCGAACGACGGTTCGGAGTCCGCCTCCGACGACGAGACGCCTGCCGATAGTTCGGACCACGATCCGACCTCCGAGGAAGAGGCGTCCAATGGCGACACGGAAAGTCCCACGACCGCCGGAGAGGACGAGTCCGACGGTGATTCCGACGACACGACCGCCGAAGTCGAAACGGAAACCGAAACCCAAACCAAAGCCGACGCGGACTCGAACACGGAGCCGGGAACCGAGACTCCTCAGGAACCGGAGAGCACGACCGGGGACGAAGCGACACATACCGACGCTACGGACGAGGACGATCCATCGAGCGCGAGTGCGGACCCGAAGACCGATTCGGATAGCGACGGTGACCCCGAAGCGGAATCAGGCAGCGAATCCGACGACGACTCCGAAGAATCCGGCTCGGCGTCGAGCGAGGACGAGGAAGACGAGGCCGGTGATACGGCGTCGAACAGCGCCTCGTCGTCCGGCAACGATTCGTCGTCTCACACCGAATCGTCCGGTGAAAACACGGCGTCGGACACCGGGATCGCCACCGATTCGGATTTTGACGACACGGGATCCGAGGGCGACACCGAGGACGCTAGCGACTCGGACCCGGAGTCGGAGTCGGAACCGAACGAGGATGCCGACAACACGGAGCAGGCGGTCGAATCGTCCTCGAACGATGACTCGTCGTCCGACGGCGAGTCCCGGTCGGCCGACGGCACGGTGTCTGACGAGGGCGAGAACGCCGACGACGAGAGCACCGAGGCACTTACGCCCGTCAGTAGCGGTGCCTCGCTCGCTGAGACGACCGCTCAGGGTGGGTCGAACCCCGGTGGCGAGAGCGAGGGCAACGACGATGCACGCAGCGGCGACGAGGAAAGCAATGACGAGGTGGATATAGAAACGCTCAGAGCCGACGACGAAGGAGAAGACGACGACGAGAGCGACGGCGAGGCGACCGAGGCCGATAACGACGAAGGCGACGAGGACAACGAAAGCGGTGCGGACACCGAAGATGGCGAGGACGGCGATAGCGCCGACGGTAGCGAGGACGCCGGGGACGCTTCGGCGTCCGGATCGTCCGGGGAATCGGAAAGCGATGGCAGCGAGGAAGAGGGCGGAAGCGAGGAGACGCCGAGCGAGCAGGGGGTCGAAGGCCAGGCCCCGACCGAGGCGGCCGCTGATCGAGCCACTCCCGAGGATCAGGCTGCGGGCGCGCAGGGGTCGCCCTCCGGCGAGGCAGCGGGTGGCCAAGCGTCCGACGGCGATCAGAACGCCGGCGAAGCGCCCGGCGGCGGCCAGGTACCCGGCGGCGCGGGCGGACAGGCCGGTACCGCCGGAGCAACGGCCGGTGCGAACCAGGGGCAGGGACAAGGTCAAGGACAGCAGGGACAAGCCCAGCAGGGCGGCCAAGCGGTCTCGTCGAACGCGGACTTCGACGTCGTAGATTCGGAGTTAGACGCGCCGATCGGTTCTAGCGGGACCCTCACTATCGAGCTAGAGAACGACGGCGAAGACGCCGATAACGCGGTCGTAAACCTTCAATCGCAGGCCGGCGGGCTTACCTTCAGCGGGTCGGCGAGCACGAGCCAGTTCGTTAGCGACTGGGAGGAAGGCGACACCCAAACGATCGAAGTCGACGCGAGCGTCGCTCCGGGTGCCGCCCAGCGTAGTTATCCGGTGCAGGCGACCGTCTCCTATCAGAACGACGACAACGAGCAGGTCCAGTCCCCGCCGGTCTCCTTCGGGGTCACGCCGGACGACGAACAGAGCTTCACCCTCGACGACGTCGATAGCTCGCTCAGCGCCGGCCAGGAAGGCACTATTAGTGGCACTATCACCAACGAGGGGCCCGAGGACACCGAGGACGCCGTGCTCGTCTTCGCGGGCAACGGAAGCGACGTCCTGCCCCGTCAGTCGGAGGTCGTACTCGGCGATCTCGACGACGACGAGTCGGTCGACTTCGAGTACCCCGTCGCCGTCGAACAGGGCGCGCCGCCGGGCGAGCGCCAGGTCCCCTTCGTCGTAGAGTACCAGAACGAGGCGGGCAACACCGTACGGAGCGGCCAGTTGAACGCCCAGGTAGAGATCGACGCGGCCGAAGACCAGTTCGAGGTCACCGACGTCGACTCCGACCTCGAACCGGGCGAGACCGGCACCGTAGAAGTAACCATCGAGAACCAACGGGAGGACCTGACCGACGCGACGATCAGTCTCCAGTCGGTGAGTCCCGCCATCGTCTTCGGCCAGGCGGCGAACACGAGCAAGTTCGTCGGCGAGTTCGAAGAAGGCGACACCCAAACGATCGAGCTCAAAGCGACTGCCACGCAAACCGCGACCGAGGGCGAGTACCCGGTCCAGGCGTCGGTATCGTATACCGACGAGGACAATCAGCCGGGCCAGGGTGGTCCGATAATCTTCGGCGTTCCGGTCGATGACATCGACGACGACTTCGAGGTTACCGACGTCGACTCCGATCTCGAACCGGGCGAAACCGGCACCGTGGAGGTGACCGTAGAGAACGAAGAGGAGGACGTCACCGACGCACGGGTCACCATCCAGTCGCTGAGCCCGAGTATCACGTTCGGGCAGGCGGCGACCGCCAACGCCAGCGTGTTCGTCGGCGAGTTCGAAGAAGGCGACACCGAGACCGTCGAGGTCCGAGCGACCGTCGCGCAGGACGCTACCGAGGGCGAGTATCCGATGCAGGCGTTGGTATCCTACGTCGACGAGGAGGGAAGACGGGACAGCGATGGCCCCTTCGCCTTCGGCGTTCCCGTCGGCGGGATCGTCGACGACTTCGAGGTCGTCAACGTCAACTCGACCGTCCCGGTCGGCGGCGAGGGGACGATCAGGGTAACTCTCAACAACACCGAGGAGAACGCGACGGAGGCAACGGTCTCGCTGGAGTCGATCAGCAGTAACTTCCAGTTGGGCGAGGGAGTCAACGCGACCCAGTTCGTCGGCCGATGGGGCGTCGGCGAGCGACGGACCGTCGAGTACGAGGTGTCGGCGTCGAACGCGACCGAACAACGGAGCTACGCCTTCCGGACCTCGGTATCTTACACCGACTCGGACAACCAAGGGGCACGGGGCGGACCGTTCACGATCGGCGTGACGCCGCTTTCCGAGCAGAGCTTCGCGCTTTCGAACACGACCGCGAACCTCAGGGTTGGCTCGGAGGGCAACGTAAGCGGCGCGGTGACCAACGAGGGCCCGCAGGTCGCGAGAAACGCCGTGGTCCAGCTAACCGTCAACAACCCGAACATCGACGTCCAGCAGAACGAGGTCGCGCTCGGCACGCTCCAGGCCGGCGAGACGGCGAACTTCTCGTTCTCGGTCGATCTGTCCAGTAACGCGGAAGCCGGCGTCCAGCAGTTCGCCTACGTCATCGAGTACGACAACCAGGACGGCGAGCCGCGTCGTAGCGAGCGCTTGAAGACTCAAGTCGATATCGAACCCGATCGGGACGCCTTCATCGTGGGCGGCGGCGGGAGCGAGGAAGACGACGAAACCGACGGCACTAATCAAACCGACGGGAACCGGAGTCGACTGAACGTTCAGGGCCAGGAGGTCGCCCAGACCCAGCAAAGCGGTCAGAACGAGTCCGAAGAGCCGCTGACGCCGGGCGAAAGCAGGGTCGTGACGGTCCCGATAACGAACAACCGGGACGTGACCTACCGGAACATCGAAGTCCAGGCGTTTACGAACGACCCGCTTTCCCTCGCCGACGACCAGGCGTTCATTTCCGAACTCCGGCCGGGCGAGACCGCGACCGTCAGCTTCGAGGTCAGCGTCAGCGGGGACGCGCTTCCCGGCACGTACCCGATCTCGATGGACTTCCAGTACGACACGCCCGACGGCGACACACAGCTGTCGGATACCTACGAGGTACCCATCGAGGTCGAAGAGCAGGAGGGCGGCCTGCTGTCCTCGATAACCGACGGCGGAATTCCGTGGCTCCTGATCGTCGTCGCCTTGCTCGTCGCCGGCGTGCTCGGATACCTCCTCTACCGGCAACGGAACGAGGACGACGCGGACGATTCGTCGGTGTCGTTCGAGTCGACGAGCGCGATCGAGTCGGGCGCGACGACCGGTTCGTCCGAGTCGACGAGACAGATCGGTTCGGGCGAGACGAGCGATTCATCCGACTCGACCGAAGACTAAACGTATGTTCGACCTCGGCTACTAGCGCTACATCGACCGCGTTGACGAGTGGATCGTCGAGCGCTCGCGGCGAGTCATGGTCGTCTTCCTTCTCCTCACGGTGGTCTTTGCCGGCGGGGCGACGATGGTCACCTCCGAGGTCGGTACGAGTTCCTTCACCGAGGACAACCCGGCTCAGGAGGCCCTCGAATCGGTCAACCAGGAGTTCTCCCCGCCGTTCGAGTCCTCGAACGGGACGACACAACTGCTCCAGACCGCCCCGAACGTCCTCTCGAAGACCCAGTTGCTCTACATGCTCGAAGCCCAGGAGCGCCTTTCCGAACGCCCGAGCTTGGAGGTCATCGGAACGCAGAGCGCAGCCCAGTTCGTCGCCCGGGAGATCGATCCGAGTACGACGACCATCGACGCACAGATCGAGGCGATCGAGCGATCGACGCCCGCCGAAATCGAAGCGGCGGTCGGTCGGGCCGCGGAAACCCCCGGTTTCTCCTCGTTGCTGACCGAGGACTTCAACCCGCAGTCCGCGTCGGCCTCGGGAACGCTTACGACGCTTACGACGGTTTCGCACGACATCGAGGTCGAGGGCGATGCCGGCCAGGGCGGCGATAGCCCGCTGACGCCGATCCAACTGCGCGCCCAGGACGTTGTTTCGAGCGTCGGCGGCGACATCCGAGTGTTCGGCTCGGGGATCACCTCCGCGGAGTTCGGTAACATCATCGGCGACTCGCTGTTGATCGTCACGCCCGCGGCAGTAGTGTTGATCCTGGTGTTCCTGGTCTTTTCCTATCGCGACCCGATCGACCTACTGTTAGGGATCGTCTCGCTCGTGATGGCGCTGATCTGGACCTTTGGCTTCATGGGGATCACGGGGATTCCCTTCTCACAGCTCCTGATCGCCATCCCGCCGCTGTTGTTGGCGGTGGGGATCGACTTCGGGATCCACGCGATCAATCGCTATCGCGAGGAGCGGGTCCAGGGCCGGGACATCGATTCGTCGATGCGGATCGCAACCGACCAGCTGTTAGTAGCGTTTTTTATCGTCACCGGTACGACCGTCTTCGGCTTCGGCTCGAACATTATCAGCGACCTCCAACCGACCCGGTAGTTCGGCATCGTCGCCGCGGTCGGCATCGTCTTTACCTTCCTGGATATTCGGGATCTTCCTGCCGGCGGCGAAGGTCTGGGCCGACCGCCTGCGCGATGCGTATGGCTTCCCCGAGTTCGGCATGGCCCCGCTCGGCGAGGAGGGGTCGATCGTCGGGCGCGTGCTCACGATCGGCGTTACGGCCGCTCGGAAAGCACCCTACGCGGTGCTCGTCCTGGCACTGCTCGTCACCGTCGTCGGCGGGTTTTACGCGACGGACATCCGCTCGTCCTTTTCGAACGAGGATTTCCTGCCGCCCGAGGACAACCCCGACTACGTCCAGGCTCTGCCCGAGCCGTTCGCACCGAGCGAATACAGCGTGACTGAGACGACGAATTACTTAGAGGACAACTTCGCCTCCGGCGAGGAGGACACCGTTACGATCTACGTCGAGGGGCCCTTGCGCCAGGACAACGCCTTAGAACAGATCCAGCGGGCCAATCGGAACCCGCCGGATTCGTTTATTGGCGGCCGAACGCCCGAGGACGAACAGAGCATCATTACCGTCATCCAAGGCTATGCCGAGCAGTCCCCCGAGTTCCGCCGGCTCGTCGATCGGAACGACGCCGACGACGACAGCGTGCCCGAGGACAACTTAGAGCGGGTCTATAACGCACTGCTCGACTCGCCGGCACCGTCGTGTTCCAGGCGATCTCCGATATCATCCTGGCCTCCGCGATCCAGAGTCTCATCGCCGCGCTGATCGCCACGGCGGGCTTTCTCGTGTTGATCTACTGGATCATCGAAGGCCGACCGTCGCTGGGGATCGTGAACCTGATTCCGATCGTCGTCGCCGTGGCATTGCTCGGCATGACGATGGTCGTCCTCGACCTGCCGCTCAACGCGCTCACAGCAACCATCCTTTCAGTCTCGATCGGGGTGAGCAAGTGTATCCGGCGCTCGAAGAGACGGTCAGAGGCACCGGCGGCGCACTCGCCGGCAGTATGCTCACGACCACGACCGGCACCGGTGTACTGGCGCTCGCGATCACGCCGATCCTCGGCCAGTTCGGATTGCTGATCGCACTGAGCGTCTCTTTCCCGTTCATCTCGTCGATCCTCGTCGCCCCGTCGGTGATCGTTGTCTGGGATCGCTGGTTCCCGATCCGGGTCCCGGGACTCGGAAGCACGGGTACGGACGGGAGAGTACGGCAATCGAGCGACGATTGAGCGAGCGACGTAAGAGCGGCGGCGATCGGGACGCTGTGAGGCCGTACCGAACCCGCTCGAAGAACTCCGCGCGCAGGCACCGTTCGTCGGGGTTCATCGGGGTCCGTCGGCACGACGAGGCCGACTATCGAGCCACGGATTCGCTTCGCACGCGATCGAGGCCGAACTCGATGCCGGTGAGTTCTGCCGAGACGTCCCAGAGTCGCTCCGCGGTGTTGCGATCGTGCGATCGTGCGCTCGACTCGACTTCCGTCGGGTAGCCACGCATCCCCTGGAAGCCGTCGGGACCGATGTACTCCCCGCCCTCGATCGTTGACGCGGTGGCCGCATATACCATGGATAACGCGCCCATCGCGGCGCTCTGGGCGACGAGACGGTTGGCCCCTTCCATCAGCCACTTTCGAGCCGTCGAACCCTCCATCTCCGGTCCCCTGCCCTGGAGTTCGGTGGCGGCGTACCCGGGATGACAGGCGACGCTCTTGACGTCGAGATCGGCCGCCGAGAGCCGACGATCGAGTTCGTAAGCGAACAACACGTTCGCGAGTTTGCTTTGGCCATAGGCCGCCCACTTGTCGTAGGAGTTCTCGCTCTGGAGGTCGTCGAAGTCGATCTCGCCGCTCTCGTGTGCGCCGCTCGACTGGGTGACGACGCGGGTCTCTCCCTCGGTTCCCGTGAGCGAGTCGAGCAACAGACCCGTGAGCGCGAAATGCCCCAAGTGATTGACACCGAACTGGGTCTCGAAGCCCTCGGCGGTCTCGCGGCGCGGGATCGCTATGACGCCGGCGTTGTTACAGAGAACGTGAAGCTCGTCGTACTCGTCGGTGAAGCTCTCGGCGAACTCGCCTATCGAATCGAGATCCGCCAGATCGAGTTCGGCGACCGACAGCGAGGCGTCGGGTACCTCCCGGGAGACCTCGCGAGCGGCTTCCTCGGCACGGTCGGTGTCACGACACGCCATGACGACGGTCGCGTTCCTCCGGGCGAACACCCGAGTCGCCTCGTAGCCGAGGCCGCTGTTCGCGCCGGTAACGACGATCGTCTTACCCGCGAGATCCGGCACATGCCTGGTCAGCCGCTCGGGGTTCGCTGACATGCGAGCGTTCTCCGAAGGTAATCAAACGTTCAGCTAATAAAAGCGTTGTGAGCGCGTGGTCGCCCTTCCCTCGCGGGTCACCGGTCCGCGGTACCTGCTCGGGATACAAACAGAACAACCTGGACAGCAAAGCTATCAGAGCTCCGGGCGTCGGTCGGTGTATCGAGCGACAGACTAAATATTCAGTGGACACGATGGAGGCCATGGAAAACGATCAGCGCCCGGGAACGTCGGTCGTCGTTCCGGGCGTCGGCGCGGCCAGTTCCGTTACCTGCTTACGTTCGCTCGGCCGGCGCGGCGTGCACACCATCGCGGTCTCGGAGAGCCCCGACGCGCCGGCGTTTCGATCGCGTTTCTGTGACGAATCGGTGCTGGCCCCTGCTCCCGAGGAGTACCTCGTCGGCTACAAGGACGTTCTGCTCGACCTGGCTCGTCGCGAGGACGTCCGGACGATCGTCCCGGTCCGCGAACCCGATGTCTACGTGCTCTCGCGCTACCGCGAGCAGTTCGCCGAGCACGTAACGCCCCTCTGGCCGTCGTTCGACGTTCTCGAAACCGCTCACGACCGAGTACAGTTGGTCGCCGCCGCCGAGGAAGCCGGGGTGGACGTTCCCGAGACCCGACTGCTGAGCGAGATGACCGACTGGGACCGACGGCTGATCGTCAAGTCGCGCTACGCGCTCGTTACCGGCGAACAGGCTACGGGACCGTCGCCGACCGTCGACGGCGGGCCCGGAGAGCCCTCATCGAGGCTGACCGACGGCGGGACGCTCACGGGGAAGCGCGGGGCGGACCCCTCCTCGACGGACTCGGTTCCGAGCGAACCGGCTTCGAGCGAATCGACCGCGCCGAGGGGATTCGTCGACGTGGGAAAGACGCGGTATCTCGATCCCGGCGTCGAACCCGACCGGGAGCGGATCACTGCCGAGATGTACCACGATCCGATCGTCCAGGAGTACATCCCAGGTACCGAATACACCTTCCGGGCGCTGTACGATCACGGGGAACCGGTCGCGATCTGTCAGAAGCGCGCGATCCGTGGACTCAAGTACGCCCGTGGGCCGAGCGTCTTCCATGAAGCGACCGCCATTTCCAAGCTCACCGACGCCGGGCTCGCGCTGCTCGACGCGCTGGAGTGGCATGGGGTCGCCTCCGTCGGGTTCATTCGGGACGAGCGCTCCGAGGAGTTCAAACTGCTCGAAATCAACCCACGTTTCTGGTCGTCGCTCCCCTCCGATCTGCCCGCCGGCGTCGATTTCCCCTACTACTACTGGCGCGTGGCGGGCGGCGAACCGGTAGAGCGAAACCCGAGCTACGAGACGGGCAAGGGAACCCATCTGCTGCGCGGCGAGGCGGCCTATCTGCATAGCATCCTCTTCGAGGACTTCTCGTTCGTCGAGAAGCCGCCGCTCGGGCCCGAACTGTGGAACGTGGTCCGATCGCTCGTTACCGACCCGCGCTTCGATTACCTCTCGCTCGACGATCCGAAGCCCTTCGTCCGTGACCTGCGCAACAGGACCGCGAACGTACTGTAGCCGCGTTCGGCCGGGCCTCTGAATCACCGTCGCCGTCGATCGGATCGCAAACGGCGAACTGGGATCGACCGTTCGTGGTGGTAGCACCGGACGTTCGTTCGGGAACCCCACCGGCGAGCGCGATGCTCCAAGCCAGTCGGAACGACGCACTGTCCGACGGGACGCGTGTTCGTTTCGTCTTTGTAGCCCGTTGATTAACGATTACGAACTCTTTACCCTCTCGCCGCGTTTCCTCGCCGTATGAACGATGGTCCCCGCCGCGGATTCCTCGGCACCGTCGCTGCGACGGTGTTCGGTCTCGTGAGTAGCCGCGAGAGACAGCCCCGACGATCGGACACCTTCCGACAGCAGGGCGGCAGTGGTAGTGGTGGTAGTGGCGGCTCCGGGCCGGTTCCTCGACACGACCACTCCGGTCCCGGGCAGGGCGGATCGACGGTGATCGCCGAGGAGCTGATCCACAACGCACGCGATACGAACTCACACGCGTCGCGGAACCGTCCCGTTCTCTCGACGGCACCGAAGGACACCTACGTCGACCCGGACAACGGCGACGACTCGAACGACGGGACCCAAAGCGCCCCTCTAGCCTCGCTACAGGAGGCACTCGGCCGACTGCCGATCGTGATCCAGCACAACCATCACATATACTTAGCCGACGGCACCTACGACGCCGGCAAGCCCGTTTCCGCCCCGCTGCACGTCGCCGGCGGGAAACACCAGCCGAACCCGATGCGGATCCAGGGCAACCCCGAGGACCCCTCTGCGGTCGTCATCGACAACAACGTCATGCTCTCGTCGTTCGGCAACGAGATGGACAACGCTATCTTGCGCGACGTCACCGTTACGGGATCGCTCCAGAACGTCGACTCGCACTTCCAGGTCCAGAACGTCCGCTTTACCGGCACCAACACCGAAGACGTCCTCGGCGGCGCGGCGTTCAAGACTCACGATCCCTCGATCACGATGCTCCGGGACTGTTCGTTCAGCGAGAACTACGACTACGCCGCGGACGTCTCGTTGGGTGCGCGGTTGATGATGGACGACTGTACGGGTTCGGTGAGCCAGTACGCCGTGAACGCCGACAAAGGATCGACCGTGATGGACATCGGCGGCAACGACCTCTCAGGAGCGCAGGGTTACGTCAATATCGGGACCGCCTCCTGGTATGTCCCACAGAACGGGCCGATCCAAACCAGCCAGAGCGGTTAACCCCCGCTGATCACCGTTCGCCGTAGTCCCGACCCCACCTCGTCTCCCGAATCGATTATGAGGACGGTCGAGGGAGTCGACGCGGAGTGCTTGAGCAACAAAAGAGTATATAACGGGTACCTGAGTAACGGGGCAGTTAGTGCCTATCGATTTCCATCAGTGGCTGACCGAATTCCGTGAGAACTGGCGCGAGTCACCGGCCAGCGCGACGCTCCAGGCCGGGTATTACGCCTACCTCGGCGCGTGGCTCACGCTTACCTCCCACCCACGCTTCCAGCTCGGGACGAACGTCTACGACCGGGCCGACGAGTGGGATCTGCTGGTCGTCCTCGATGCCTGCCGGGTCGATGCCCTCCGAGCGGTGGCCCCCGAGTACGACTTCCTGCCCCGTCCGACGGCGATCGGTTCGATGTGGTCGCTCGGGAGCGCGTCGGCCGAGTGGCTCTGTAAGACCTTCACGACCGATCACCGCGCGGAAATCGCCCGGACGGCCTACCTCTCGGCGAACCCCTACGTGACCAAGACGTTCGACGATCGGATCTACGCGCCGCCGAAGGCCGCGCCGTTCGGGAAGCTGGGGCGAGACCCCGTCGATATCGAGGACTTCGCGCTGTTGCACCCGATATACGAGTCCCACACCTCCGATCGGTACGACGTCGTTCTCCCCGAGGCGGTCACGAACGCGACGATCGCCGCCGGGCGCAATCCGGATGTCGACGCCGATCGCTACATCGCTCACTACATGCAACCACACAAACCGTACTACGCGGCCGCGCTGGCGGCCGATCGCGACCTCACCCCGGCGGAGGGAGACCCGTGGTCCCAGCTCCGTTGTGACGCGATCACGACCGCGGAGGTGCGGAGGTCGTACCTCGATACGCTTCGACACGCGCTGGATTCGGTCGGGGTGTTGTGTTCCAATATCGACGCCGAGCGAGTAGCTATCACCGCCGACCACGGGGAGATGCTCGGCACGTGGCGTATCGGGAGCCACCCGACGGGCTGTCCCCATCCGGAGGTAAAACGCGTCCCCTGGGCATCGACCACGGCGACCGACGAGGGGACCTGTGAAGTGCCACCGCTCGCTTCGAGAACGGAGCCTCCCGCTGAACGGTCCGTTGACGAACAGCTCGAAGCGCTCGGCTACAGGTAACCCCAGCCGTCGTCGAGCCCCTCCTGCCCGTCGCTACTGTTCGACTCCGGTCTCCATACCGGTGTCTCGGTCTCGGCACCGACGCCTCAACCCGGCTCCGATACCGACGTCTCGGCCCGACTTCGATACCGGTGTCTCAATCACGGCACTGACGTCGTGAGAGCGTACGCCGCGCGATCGCCGCCGGGTCCCACGAGACACGATTCCGTCGGCAGCGAGGGGAAATCCGCGATGACGAGTAAACACCCCCTGATCATCCCAACACGGCCGGCGCGTCCAACGGCCTCGCTTCGGAGCGGGTCGCTTCGGACGTCGCTGTGGACTCTTCGGTAACGATCGAGCGTCACACGATCGTCGAGCGAGCCGAACCAGTGTCGACTCTCCTAGTCGGGACGACAGGTTGCTGGTTTCGAGCGTGTTCAGGGAGGGATCGTCACCGTTTCACCCTCGACCTCGTACCGATGTCGCCACTCCTCGGCGATGGCCTCCGTCTCGGGGTCGGGATCGACGTCGGTCGGTACCCCGACTCGCTCCCAGTCGTCGAGTCCGTCGTCGTCGAACGTCGCCCTACCGACGGACTCGAACCCGTCGCCGACGGTAACGACGACGGTATCGTCGACTTCGAGGGGGTCGTCGAGGACGTGTCCGACGTGATCGCCGACGATCAGGTCGATGCTATCGACGCGCTCGGCGACGGTCTTCGCGTCCCCGCGAGCGCGAGGTGTGACGCACAGACGATCCGATCGGCGTCGGCCTCGTGGAGCTCCGCGACCGCCTCCCAGGCCGCCGGCACGTTCGGTCGTATGCCGTACTCCTCGGGGAAGCGCGGCGCTAGCTCACCGGTGTTCCGTGGCGTGAGCCCGAAGAACCCGACAGTGACGTCGCCGACCGATTCGATTGTCCATCGCTCGCTGCCGGCGACGGGGCCGTCGCCGCCGTCCAGCAGGTTCGCCGACGGCCACTCGAAAGAACTGCCGTCAACCCGCTCTCGGAGCGTCGAGACGCCGTAGTCGAACTCGTGGTTGCCGATCGCGGCCACGGCCGGATCGAGGTAGTTCAGCGCGTCGATTACGTGTCGTCCTCGAAGGGGTGTTGCGAGCGGTGCCTTGGCGATGTCGTCGCCGGTGACGACGAACACCGCGTTCGAGTGGTCCTCGCGTAGCTCGTTCACCGTCGTCGCGTACCGCGAGACGCTCGGTTCGTCCCCCCGGCCGAACCGGCCGTGAAACTGCGTGCCGTGGACGATCGTGAGCGGATCGGTGTCGGCGGCTCGTACGCGGCTGCCCGCTCCGGTGACGAGCGCGGCGCTACCGACGCCCGCTACCGTCTTCAGTGCGTTTCGCCGTGTTGGACGATCGATCGCTATATCCGGCACGAGGGCTCCCGTACGCTACGGTTTCAGCCGTCATATGGGTCCCGGCGATTCGTCTGGGAGTTCCGTAGCGGTGACCGACCGCACACGCGAACCGATCCGAAACGCTCACGCTATCGAGGGATTATCGACCGTTCGCCGTGCTCCGATCACTCGTGACCCGATCGCCAGTGTAGATCCCACAAGGTATAAACCCGTATATTTCGAACCCGTACGAAAGATGGACATTAAATGGACCGTAATCAACACGTTGCTCGCGCTCGCGGTGATCGGTGCCGGCGGCACGGCGAGTGCGCTCGCGTCGCCGGGTGAGGCGATGGATCGAACGTCGGAGACACCGGTACTAGCACAGGCCCAAGCCCAGACCGGGAACGGGTCGGCGTCGAACGCCTCGAACGCGACGGCAGGGACGGTCTTCACACCCCAACAGTCCTACGGCGCGACGGTGACCGTCGACGTCGAGAACCTCTCGGACGGCGGATTCGTCGTGATCCGACGCGAGGAGAACAACAGTTCCCGGATAATCGGCGTTTCGCGCTACCTCGCGCCCGGGAGCTACGAGGACGTGCAGGTCGAACTGTTCGAAGTCCCGGGTCGGAACTTCTCACAGTCCCGGCTGGAAGGAGACCGGGAGTTGACCGCCTTCTTGCATCGCGATAGCGACGGCGACCGACAGTTCGATTTCGTCCGGACGGACGAAGCGACGGACGGCGCGTATACCCGGGACGGTGGTCCGGTACGGAACCCGGCCAACGTCACGGTGATCGGATCGGCGGCGCTGGCGCGAACGCAACCGACCGCCGACATCAGTTTCACTCCACAGGCGACCGCCGGCACGGCCGTGACGGTCAGGTCCGCGAACCTCTCGGACGGCGGGTTCATCGTGGTCCACCGCGGCGAGGGAACGAGTGGACAGGTCCTCGGCGTTTCGCGCTATCTCGCGCCCGGAAACTACACCGACGTTCGTGTTCCACTGTTCGACGTACCGGGTGAGGAGTTCTCCCGGACCAACCTGGGGCGCGATGAGAACCTGACCGCGGTGCCGTACCTCGATACGAACGACAACAGCCGATACGAGTACGTGGCGACGAATGGGAGCGTTGACGTCCCGTACCTCAGCAACGGTGGCCCGCTCACCGATCCCGCGGCGGTGCGCATCAACGCCTCCGCAGCCGGCGGTTCGAGGGCATAGCGGTTCGCTTTCGAGGTTCCGGGCGCTCGGCGAGCGCCGCGGAGAGTGCTCGACCCGTTCCGACGGATCGGTTACGATCCCTCACAGCGGAATCGACGGCACTGGCGGGACGTTGACGGGGCGACGCGCCGACGACGCCTCCGCTCGGGGGTAATACTCACAGCGCCGCCGAACTAGAAAGTATAAACGACGCCGAGTGCAAGTAACTGTCAAGATCGATGAACGCGCCGGCCATACCCTTGAGTTCGCTCCGAACGGAGAGCGTACCGAACGCGCTCACGGGTGTTCACGCGGTCTCCCTCCTCGCTCCGGCCGGCGGTAGCGGCGCTCGCGAATCCCCGGCGGGAGCCGATCGTCGACTGCCGGTTCGACGGAGCACGGACCTGCCAGTGGGTTCCGACGTCACATCGGCGACGCGAACGGAGTCGACCTCGCTTCCTACCGGATGGGGGCGACGACCGACCGACACGCACGGGAGCGTCGTATGAGGGAAACGGACGGAACACGATGAGCCAGGAACCCGAATACGAGGGGCCGGGCCCAGCGACGCAGCGAAGCGGACGGAACGGCCCTCCCACCGAAACCGAGAGCAGCCGAAGCCGGCGCGCGAAGGCGGCGCTGACCATCGGGTTCGCCGCGTTGACGGTAGCCGTACTGTCAGCGTACCTCAAACCGATGACCGGCTACGAGCTGTCAATCTATGCGGCGACGCCGCTCGCCTTCTGGGTCGGGGTCGCCGTTGCCCTTCTCGTGTCGCTCTGGTACTCGTTCGCTCCCGGCGGTCGCGGGCGGGTGTGGCTCGCTGCGCTCGCGCTGGGCGGCACTGCGGGGGTTGCGATCGCCGGATTACCCCTCATCAGGAGCTATTTCTTCATCGGGTCGGCCGACGCCCTGACCCATCTCGGCTGGGTGAACGAACTCCTCGCAGGGGTGTTGAACCCCTTCGAGTTCCTCTATCCCGGCATGCACCTCATCGCGGCGTCGATCAGCACGATCGGCGGCGTGAACCCGCCGCTTGCGCTCCAGTACGCGGTGCTCGCGTTCGTTCCGGTGTATCTGGTGTTCGTCCCGCTGTGTGTACGGGTCGCGTCCGGCCATCGATGGGCGCTTCCCGCCGGCCTGTTCGCGGCGCTTCTGTTCCTTCCGATCAGCAACATCAGCGTCTACCTCCAGGCCTACCCGACCACCCAGGCGATCATGCTCGCCCCGCTCGTACTCTTTGCGATGTTCCAGTACGTCATCGCCGGGCGCACGCGAGCCGAGGACCGTCCCGAAGGCCGAAGCGCCGTCGGTGACGGCGGCGTTGAGGGCGGCGAGCCTCGCCGGTCGCTACGCGTCGCGTTGAGTCGCTTCGGGCCGATCACGCCCACCGGCATCCTGCTCGTCGTCGGAGCGACCGGGCTGTTGTTCGTCCACCCCCAACAGGCCGTGAACGTACTCGCCATCTACGTTCTGGTCTCGACCGTTCAGTTTTTCTATCGGCGCTATGATGACGATCACCCCGTCGTCGCTCATCGGCCGCTGTACCTCCAGACAGTGCTGTTCGGGCTCGTGTTCACCGCCTGGATCGTCGGCAAGGAACGCGTCAGCGGGAACGCGGCCAGAACGTTCGAGCTGGCAATCGGGACGTTGCTCGGAACGAACATAACCGGCGACGAGGTTACGAGCCGCGGGGACTCGCTGTTGGCAGTCGGGGGTTCCATACCGGAGCTGTTCATCAAGATCTTCGGGGTGAGTACGGTCTTCGCGGGGCTCGCGGGACTGTTCATGCTCGCGAGCGCTACCGGTCGCCTGGAGGATAGCTTACCCGACCGCAACGCGATCGGGAAGTACCTCACCGCGGCGTTCGTGCCGCTGATCGGGCTGTTCGTCGTCTATATCGTATCGAGTCACTCGGTGTTTTACTTCCGGCAGGCCGGGTTCATCATGCTGATCGTCACCCTCATGTCCGGGGTCCTGATCGCGCGGGGGACGACCGTGCTCTCCCGGTCGATTTCGACGCGGCGTGCGCTTTTGATTATCGGAGTGTGTTTCGCCATTGCGCTGCCGCTCTCGATCGTCACGGTGTATAGCTCGCCATATATCTACCAGCCGTCCAGTGGGGTTACCGACAGCTATCTGAGCGGTCACGAGACCGCCTTCGAGAACCGAGCGACCGGCGTTGAGTACGCCGGGATCCGTGGCGGCCCGCAGCGCGCGGCCGACGGGATCTACGGGAACCAAACAGTGGTGGAGCGCTTCGGCGGGGAGCTAGAGGGCCCGGAGACGTCGGTCCCGCCCGACGCGCTCCGAAGAGGGCTACCGGGCTATTACAACGAGAGTCATTACGTGTTCGTCACGACCGAGGACTTCCTGCGTGACGCCGTTCTCTACGATGGCTTCCGGTACTCCGGTGAGGCCTTCGGCGCGTTCGCCAGTACCCCCGGCGTCCACCGCGTCCAGTCGAACGGCGAGATTCGGCTCTACTTCGTCGCGGCGAACGACTCCACCGTCGCTGCCGGCGACGTAAACGGCACCGGCGCTACGAACGCCACCGCCGGCCCCGGTAACACCACGGAACCCAACGGTACCGCTGGCAACGCTACTACCGGGACGAACGTCACTGCTAACGCCACTGGCGCCAACGCTACCGGCGCTAACGCTACCGCCACTAACGTCACTACTGCTACCGGAGCCGGTACGAACGCCACCAATGCCACTGCAGGCACCGACACCGGCACCAGCACCGGAACCGGTACCGACACTAATATTACCGACATTACCAATGCCACCGACACCACCAGCGCCACCAACGCCACTGGTGCCAACACCACCGGCGCTAACGCCACCGACACCACCAACACCACTGCCGGTATCGGCGGTGCCAACGGTACTACCGGTACCGCTACGGGGACGAACGCCACTATCGCCACCGGTAACACCACTACTGCTACCAACGACACTACCACTAATAGCACCACTACTGCTACTAACAGCACCACTGACAACGCCGGCACGAACGCCACCACCAGTACCGCCGCAGGGACGAACGCCACGACCGGCACCGACAACACTACCGGCGCGTGAGCAACGCAAGCCTCACCGAGCGGATCGCTCAGGGCCTGAAGGCCTCGTTGCTGGCCGAGATCGTCTACATGATCTCGAACGCGGCGCTCGTCGTCTTGCTCGCCCGATTCCTCCTCGATCCGGACTCGTATGGATTGTTGTACCTCGCGATCTCGGTGTTAGGGGTCGTCCAACTGTTCGGTAGCCTCGGCCTGGCGAAATCCGGCGCGCGATACGTCACCGAGTACCTGGAGAAGGACGCGACGCAGGTCCGCGGCGTCCTGCGGGCGACGCTCAAGTACAACCTCGTCGCCGTCGCCCTCACCATGCTCGCGCTGGCGGTCTTCAGGGAACAGGTCGCGGCCATCGTGGACGAACCCGCGCTCGTGCCGCTGTTGCTCGTCGGGGCGAGCTACATCGCGTTTTACTCGCTCGTCAGCTACGTCAGGGCGATGTTTCAGGCGTTCAACCGAGTGTCCTGGAGCGCCGTGGTCCGTTCGGCCGAGAGTCTCAGTAGGCTGGTCTTCGCTGCGGCGTTCGTCCTTCTCGGTCTCGGTGCCGTCGGTGCCCTGCTCGGGTACGTCGCGGGCGCGGCTATGGGAGCACTCGTCGGCTTCGTCGTCCTCTACCGGCGCTTTTACACCGCCCAGCCGGAGGCCGAGACGCTCGAACCCGGACTGAATCGACGGATTCTGGAGTACAGCTTCCCCCTGACCCTGACGAAGGCGAGTGTCGTCCTCGATAGCCGGATCGACACCATCCTCGTCGGGGCGCTACTCAATACGACCGCGGTCGGTTACTACGCGCTCGCGAGCCAGATCGCCGATTTCATTATCGTGCCCGCCACCTCGCTGGGGTATACCATCTCGCCGACATTCGGCGAACAGAAGGCGAGCAACGAACTCGACCGCGCGGCACGAACGTACGAAACCGCGCTGCGACACGTACTGCTCATCTATATTCCGGCCGGTGTGGGGCTCGCCCTGGTCGCGGAGCCGACCATCAGGTTCGTCTTCACCGCCGAGTACCTCGGTGCCGTCCCCCTCTTGCAGTTGTTCGGCTTCTACGTCGTGGTCCGGGCCGTCCACAAGATCACGGGCGACGGACTCGATTACATCGGCCGGGCGTCCGATCGAGCCCGCGCGCGGATGGTGACGGCCGCGGCGAACTTCGGATTAAACCTGCTTTTGATCCCGGCGATCGGCATCCTCGGGGCGGCGATCGCGACGATCATTACCTATACGACCTATACCTTATTGAACGTCTACTACCTCTTCCGGGAGCTTCCCGTCGAGGTCGGTCGACTGCTGTACACGATCGCGGCCGCCTGCGGTATCTCCGTGCCGATGGCGGGCGTCGTCCTCCTGGCGCGCTCTGCGATCTCCGGGATTCCCTCGCTACTCGCGGTCGTCTTCGGCGGTGGGCTCGTGTGGGCACTGTTAGCCGTATCGAGCGGGCTGCTCGACGTCAGGCGGATCGTCGCACAGCTGAGTTAGCCTCTCTCGATCGTACGAGAGAGTGACGAGACGATGTCGGCCGGTTCCGTCGTATGCCGATCCCCGCCGATCCCCGACCGTTGACTGCTGGGTAGCTCGCTCCCGAGCCGGCGGAGCCAGGAGCGACTCCGGGCGCTTAGACGTTCCGTATCTCGGATGATTCGTCCGCCGCCTCCGCCGACGAGCCGGCTTCCGCCGCGGAGCGCGCGCGGATGGCCTCGACGATGTGGGTCGTCCATTCGGCGTGGTCCAACGGGATCGGCATCGCCGACCCGTTCAGTAGCGCCCTCGCTTCCACGTCGATCTGATAGCAGTGGGATTCGATGCGCTTGGTCGTCTCCCAGTCGTCCCGGAGCTTGCTCTGGGCGAACAGGCGGAACGCGTCGATCGTCCCCTTGGTGCGGGCGAGCGCGTGATCGACGTTGTTCAGCGCCCGGTTGACCGCCGAGCTGATGTATCTCCTGTCGAGGGGGATAACGGTCTGTGAGACGATATCGACCGTCAGCGAAGCGCGCTCGCCGTAGATGTGCAACAGGTTCTGCGGGACGGGCCCGCCCGAAAGCAGTTTGATGCTACAGAGGGCGTCGTCCTCGGTGATGTACTGGACCTGTGCGCCGTCGTACTCGAAGGGCTGGTCGTACTCGCCGAAGAGGCTCGTCGTCGCCTGGATGTCCTCGACGCTACGGGGATACCCGCCGACGTCGAGCGCGGTGTAGATCGGGTGGGGGATCCCCTCCTCGAACTCCCCGCCGGGGAGTTCGAAGGCCCACGCCCCGCGATTCTCCCGGCTGGGTTCGGTCGTGCCCGGGTAGATCATGTCGATCCCCTGGATAGCACCGACGTCGCCGGCGTCGAGCCGACGACGTACCTCCCGCATGGCCGGCCCGAAGAGGTGGTTCTGTACCACCGAGACCGGTACGTCGTGGCTCGACGCCGCGGATTCGATCTCCCGGAACTCCTCGATCGTCTCCGTAACCGGCTTTTCGATCTGAACGGGGACCCCCGCTTCGATGGCCTGCAGGCTCAGCGGGACGTGAGTTTGAACGGGCGTACAGACGTGTACCCAGTCTAAGTCCTCCCGATCGAGCAGGTCGTCCATATCGAAGTAGGAAGTGATGCCGTACTCGGTGGCCGCGTTCCGCGCCCGATCGGCGTCCAGGTCACAGATCGCTACTAACTCCGTGTGTGGGCACTGCTGTAAGGCGAAGAGATGGCGGTCGGCTACGACGCCCGCGCCGACGACCGCTGTTTCGAGGTCCCTCATTCCTATTCCTATCATGGCTTGGAAGGTATAAGTTGCTGTTGTCTCACGGGCCGTAAGGACCGGCGTTCGATCAGTCGTTCAAATCAGTTCGATAACGTCTACCGACTCGGCATAGACCGTCCTTCGGAGCGGCCCGGCAGGAACTCCGGACTCTCGCTCGATGTGTGGGAAGCGAAACGCCCACGGCCGTTGGTCGGGCGTGTGCTCCCCGTGACCGGGCATCGACGCGTTCCGACGAGTCGAGAGGAGCCGCGTTCGCGCGAGCCACAGTCGAGGCGTATGCCTGCTCGGCGTAGTCGGATCGTTCGTCCACTATAATCGCGTATTGAACACGATTTATGAACGTTCTACCGCTGATTAGGGCGATTTTTAACAGAAACTTTATTTCTGCAACATACACCGAAAACCTGTGCGAAATAATATGCACGGTGCGGAGAGCGAGCGAGAATCGGGCCGGTCGGCCTTCGGCCGCCGGAGCTATATGACTGCGCTCGGGGCGCTCGCGGCGACCCCGCTGCTTTCGTCGTCGGCCGCCGCACTCACGCGTAATGGGATAGAGTTCGACCGGCGAGTGAACCTCATCGAGGCGGGCGCGGACCCGACCGGGGGCGAGCTCATCGACGACGTGATCGACGAGGAAGCCGAGGACGGGACCTTGCTCGTGCTTCCCGACGGGGAGTACGCGATCCGCGACGTCAACCTCGAGGACATGGAGCGCTTCGGTATCGTCGGTGCGGAGGGAGCAGACCCGCGACTCGTCTGCCAGGAGCAGGTCTTTACCGTTCTCAGCCTGGGTGGCGGTTCGGACCTGTTACTCGAAGGGTTCACGATCGTCCAGCGAAACGGCAACAGCGGTGCCGTCGGCATCGACTCGGCGGGTGACTTCCAGTGTCGGAACATCCGCAAGGACGGCGTACACTACCTGGATTCGGGCGCGTTCCGGTTTTCGATCGGCGACGAGGACGCGATGGGCGTCGTCGAGAACTGCGCGGCCCCCGATGGCTTCGCGACCAACCCCGAGGAGAACGACAAGGCCGGCATCTTCGTCAACAAGCGCCACGCCGGCGAACTGTGGTTCTACAGCTGTCACATCGAGGGCTTTCAGGACAACGGCCTGTACGCGAGCGCGCCCGGTACGTACGGGGAGGACGGCCCGGTCCACGTCCGCGGCGGCCTCTGGAAAAACAATAATATCTCGGGTATTCGCCTGGGGTCGACCGGCTCGACGGTCAAGAACGCCGTCGTCGTCAACGACGATACGGTCGAGGAGTTCGCGAACACCACGAACCGCCGGGGCATTCGGATGCGATCCCCGCAGGGCGATCACGTCATCGAGAACTGCGACGTCATCCAGAAAGCAGGGCCCGCCGACGGCGCGATCGTCATCAGGACGCCGGAGGGTAGCGGCGTCGTCCGGAACTGTCGGATCCGTAACGAGACCGACGCGGCGGCGATCCGGCTGAAGGGCGACGCCGAAGGGTGGTCCGCGAACGACCTCTCGCTCACCGGCGACGGCGACCTCTCGGTCCAGATCCCCGCCTCGAACGTCTGTCGGGGCGAGGACTGCGAGGAACCCGAGAGCTACGACAGCTTGCCCGACCGTACCCTCCGCATCGAAGCCGTCGGCGAGGACGTCGACTACGAGGTCACCGTCAGCGGCGCGCTCAACCGCGGGTCGGACGCCGAGGCGGGCGACGATATCGACGGGTCGACGGCGATCGGCGGCGTCAGCGGCACGGGCAGCGACGACTTCTACTTCTCCGGCGAGATTTCCAACTTCGAGAGCAGCGGGCCGGTGGCGGTGTTCGTCGACGGCGAGGAGGTCGACTTCGGCTCACCCGACCAGCCTCCCAACACGATCCGAATCGATGCCGTCGGCGAGGGTGTCGACTACGAGTTCACCGTCAGCGGCGATCTCCAGGCAGGACCCGACGCCGACCAGGGCGAGGAGATCGACGGGTCGACGGCGATCGGCGGCGTCGGGGGCACGAGCGGCGACGACTTTTACTTCTCCGGCGAGGTCACCGACTTCCAGCGGGACGGACCGCTTGCGGTGTTCATCAATGGCGAGGAGGTCGACCCCGACTCGCTGGGTACCGGCGACGAGGACCCATCGGCGCGCACGCTGACCATCGAGGCACCCGACGGCGTTCAGGCCGAGTACACCTTCGAAGTGAGCGGCGACGTGGAGAAATCCGAAGCCATGGGCGCGTCAATCAACGGCAACGACGAGATCGACGGCTCGACGGTGAGCGGTCAGGTCAACGGCGGTACCGATTCGTACTCGTTCACCGGCGACATCGAGTCCTTTTCGATCTCGCTACCGCTGGTGAACGTCTACCTCGACGGCGAGGAGGTCGATCCCGACTCGCTGGGTACCGGTGACGAGGGCGACCTGCTCCTCATCGAACGAGCGCCGGATTCGAGCGGTAGCGTCCAGTACATCGTCGAGACGACCGGAGGGTTAGAGAAGACCGACGCCGAGGGCGCGTCGATCAACTCCGGCGACGAGATAGCGAACGGCAAGGCGAGCGGTAACGTCATCGGCGGCATCGACGGCTACCGTGTTACCGACGGGGAAGTCACCGACGTCTCGACGTTCGGCGGCGACGTGGTAACGACGCTCAACGGCAAGACGATCGATTACACCTGAGCAGACGAACGCTTCTCAGGACCTCTGGGGACCACCGAATCCCGAATCGTCGGATCCGGCGATCGGTACCGCGCGCTCGGTGCTCGGCGCGGAGTCAGCCTCCTGTCAGCCTTTCCGCGCGAGCCGTACTTACTCTTCGGAGCTGGTCTGGACCGGGCCGTTCTTCGGGACGTATCTGGAACCGGCCGTGAGGTTGATGTAGCCGTTCGGTGCGCTTATGTCGCTACTGCCGAGCTCGATCGCAGTCGCACCCTTGTCGACGAGGAGGGCCGTATCGCTCACCGAACCCGTACAATCGTCGAGCATCACCCGTGCGCCCACCGCGGCGTCCACCGCGTAGTCGTAGTTCTCGGTGAACGAGCAGTCCCG
This sequence comes from Halobacteriales archaeon QH_6_64_20, assembly GCA_003021235.1. Taxonomy (GTDB): domain Archaea; phylum Halobacteriota; class Halobacteria; order Halobacteriales; family Halococcaceae; genus PXQR01. The sequence goes on from PXQR01000116.1 coordinate 41,969, forward strand.
GAGCATCGTCATCGAGGGATCGTGGGTCTTGAACGCCGCGCCGCTGATGACCGAGTCGGTGTTGGTGCCGGTAAAGCGGACGTCTTGGACCTGGAAGTGCGAGTCGATATTCTGGAGCGATCCCGTGATCGTGACATCACGGAGCAAGGCGTTGTCCATCTCGTTACTCCGGGTCGAGAGCTTGATGTTGTTGTCGATAACCACTTGCGACGGATCGTCGGGATTGCCCTGGATCCGCATCGGATGGGGCTGGTGTGAGCCGCCGGCGAAGTGCATCACTGCACTGACGGGCTTGGCTGCGTCGTACGTTCCGTTAGCCAGGTTGATGTGATGGTCGTGCTGGACGACCAGTGGGACGCGATCGAGCGCCGTCTGGATCGTCCGGTACGGCGACCCCTGGGAGCCGTCGTTCGAGTCGTCGCCGTTGTTCGGATCGACGTAGACCTCCTTGGGTTCGGTCGAGACGATCGGGCGCTGGGGGGAGGCGTGTGTCGACGTGTCGGGCACGCGCGCGCTGTGGAGCAACTCCTCGGGGATCACTCGCGCACCGCCCTGCTGGGGTCCGGAGTGGTCGTGCGGGGGGATCGATTGGGAGCCTCCCTGCTGGGCGGGGACGTCCGATCGCGAGGACTGGGAGGACCGGGAGGACTGTTCGTCGCCCTGACCGACGACTCCGAGCACGGTTGCGGCGACGGTACCGAGGAATCCACGGCGGCGGAATGGACCAAAGCTCATCGGAGCATGATCGGAGGGACGGATATTAAACGGTAATGCTTTGCTACCGTTAGTTGAAGAACATCATTCGAACGTTGGTTCAGCCCCATCGACAGGTGTACGGGCGTTTTCTTCCGATCGGTGGAGCTACCCTAACGCCGGAACGGTCGTACGGACGCCGGAGCGGCCATCGCTCGCGGTGTTCGGTACGACCCCGATACTCCGTTGATACTCCGAGCGAATCGAAAAGCGCCCCGACCGAACGCGTGTCAGCTACTCGTCGAACACACCGGCCGGGCGGCCCATCGGGTACGGCTATTGGTCCGAGACGGCTATCCGTTCGGCACAACGGGCCTATACATGAACGTCACCGAGGCAAGCGCCGACTGCGAGACCGTCGTGACGGAGATCGAGCGCGCCGTTATCGCCGACCGAGGCTTCGTCGAGACTGTACTGTTGGGCGCGCTGGCCCGCGGACACGTCCTGCTCGAAGACGTGCCCGGAACCGGAAAGACCCTTACCGCACGGACCGTCGCGACGGCGCTCGGCCTCTCGTTCGGCCGGATCCAGTTCACGCCCGATCTGTTGCCGAGCGACGTGACCGGCACTCACGTCTTCGACGAGCGCGAGCGGACCTTCGAGTTCAACGCGGGCCCGGTCTTCGCGAACGTCGTCCTCGCCGACGAGATCAACCGCGCGCCCCCGAAGACACAGGCGGCACTTCTCGAAGCGATGGAAGAACGCCAGGTCACCGTCAACGGCGAGACCAGGGAGTTGCCCGATCCCTTCTTCGTGATCGCGACTCAGAACCCGATCGAACAGGAAGGGACCTTCCGTCTGCCGGCGGCACAGATCGATCGCTTCCTGCTGGAGACGTCCGTCGGGTACCCGGACTTCGAGGGCGAAGCCGAGTTGCTTCGACGGCGCGAGGAGCGCGAGACACGGAGCCCGACGGTCGAAGCCGTGCTTTCGGCCGACCGGGTTCGGGCGCTCCAGTGCGTCCCCGAGACCGTCCGCGTCGAGGAGGACGTCGTTGAGTACATCCTGCGGCTCGCCCGGGCGACGCGCGAGGACCGCCGGGTGCGCGTCGGCGTCTCCCCGCGGGGCACCCAGCGGCTGTTCGAGGCGGCGCGGGCGCGGGCGGTAATTATGGGCCGGGAGTACGTGACCCCCGACATCGTCACGAGCGTTTCCCGACCCGTACTCGCCCACCGCCTCGTGCTGACGCCCGACGCGAGGGTGAACGACACCGGGAAGGAAGAGATCATCGACGCCGTCCTCGACGAAACGCCCGTACCGACGATCGAGTGAGCCGGCCGGTCGCGAGGCGCAGTAGCACTCGCCCGACGGTTGGGGGCCCGGAGAGCGTTCGAGTAACCGATCGTCAGGCCAGCGCCGAACTCAACAGGACCGCCGCTATCAACAGGAGCACAAGCGCGGCGAGGGGTTGGCCGGCGGCGGTTGCCCGGTAGACGCCGTAGCCGATTCCGGTGGTAACGACGCCGACGCTGATGCTCGCGGCCGCGTGAACCGCCTCGATACGCCTCGTCCGGGCCTCGCGTCCGAGATGGTCACCGACGTCGATCGCGTTGGTACCGACGTCCCACGTCACCACTGCCGCGGCGACGCCGAGGGCGACGGCGAGAGCCGGTGCGCCGCCCGCGCCGGCGACGAGCGCGCCGACGAAGAGACCGACCGCGCCGGCAGTGATCCCGGATCGAGAGCCGCGAACGAGCCCGAGCCCGACGAGCGCCAGTCCCAGTAGGCCACAGACCAGCGCGGACCACGAGTACGAGCCGCTCGCCACGACGGCGATCACGCCGACGCCCGCCGCGATCCGACCACTTAGCCGTGCTGGTGACCGATCGATCGCCGTCACCCGGGCCTCCGTTCGGCGAAGCGCGCGAGCGCCGCGTCGAGCGAGTCGTCCCAGGGCCAGTCGACGACGCGAACGCCGGCGCGACGGAGGTCGGTGATCCGAAGCGCACGTCCGAGACGGGTGAGCCGTTGTTCTGCCGTCCGGTCGGTCGTCGGGTCCGGGCTGATCACGGTGGTAGGATAGCCGTAGGCGTCGAGTCGTCGAGCGACGGTCGCAGCGTACTCGTCACAGAGCGGCGAGAGGAACACGACCTGCGTGCCAGTACGCAACCGCCGGCGGAGCGTTCGTAGCCACTGTCTCGACCGGAAGGCTCCTCTCTGTGGGATCGACGCGAACGCGGGGTCGGTGGCGAGCGACTCGCGCACGCGGGTCCGGTGGTCGACCCCGGTGTCGGGCGCGAGCCAGCACGGGTCCGGACCGAACGCGGCGATGCCGGCGCGATTGCCCTCGTCGAGCAGGGCGGCGAACACTCTCCCTGTTGCGTCGACGGCCCGATCGACCGCGTGTGGGGTTTCCGGGCCGGGCGCGATGTAGGCGCTCTCCCGGGTGTCGATCACGACGAGCACGGTCGCGGCCCGCTCCTCGCGGAACTCGAGCGTGGCGAACTCGCCCGTCCGGGCCCGACGACGCCAGTCGATCCGGTTCATCGGGTCGCCCGGTCGGTGCTCGCGCGTCGCGTGGAACTCGACGCCCTCCCCGCCGGTCGACGTCGCTACCTGACCGGCGTACCGGGTCGCGCTCTCCCGGAGCGGGACCGGGGCCGCCGTCGCGCGGAGCCGCGGGAGACATCGCAGTTCCGTCCCCGTCTCGACGACCGACTCCCGTTCGATCGAGCCGGTGAGGTCCCGGGCGATGACGAGCGTCGAGTCGAAGGCGTGGACGCCCCGCCGTGCGGTAACCGTATAGGTGAGCGTCGTCTCCTCGCCCGACCGGAGCGCAGTTCCGAGCCGCGGCGAGCCCTCGGCGACCGCGAGCGTGTCGGGCACGCCATCGACGAGTCGGAGGTCGGGACACGATCGGTCGCCCTCGTTGGCGACGGTGAGGGTTACCTCTACCTCCTCGCCCGGTGCCGGTCGCTCGTCGTCGAGCGTTCGATCGATGGACAAATCGATGTTCGGTGGCGTTGCCGAGCGGGTGTAGGCGGCGAACCCGACGCCGACGACGCCGGCGAGCAACACCGCCGATTGCTCGACGAGCGCGCCGACGCCGATACTGACCAGCGCGACCACGCTCACGCCGTACCAGTGGCCCGTCGAACGGGGATCGCGGGACGCGATCCTGTTCGTACCATCGGCTCCGTTCGCACCCCTAGTCCCGTCCGTGGCGTCGGCTCCATCCGTGATGTTGCTCCCGTCCGTCGTGTCAGCCCCGTTCGTCACGGCAACACCGGCCCGCCGGCTCGCCGCATCGAACGAAAACGACGACTCCCCGCTACCGATGACCGGGCCCCGATCGGCCCGTTTTCGGGCGTCGTCGGTCGCCCTAGCCGTCGAGCGCGACGGCAGGTCGGCTTGATCGACGATCGCGTTCGCAGTGCGGCGGGCGTTCCGCTCGAAACGCGATCCGCCGCGCCCGCCGATCGCCGCCCGGAGCCGAGCACGGATCGACGGTTCCGGGGGAGGGCCGCCGAGGAACGCCGCCGCGTACGGGTCGTCGGTCCACGTCCCGCGCTCCAATCGCGCTTCGGCGTCGTGCTCCGAGTCGTTTCCGTACTCGGTGAGGACGGCGATCGCCGCCGCTCTGAGTCCTCGTTCGGCGCGCGTGCGACGGTAGGACAGCCGTCGCGACTCGGTGAACTGCCCGAGCGCCTCGTCGAGGTCGCCGCCGGGTAGCGGAGCCGTGAGCAGGGCTTCCGGATCGGGCGTCCGCGACCGTGTGAGGTCCCGGCGTCGACGGGCCTGAACGACTCGAAGCGCCTGTAGCAGGGCGACGACGCCGACGACCGAGACGAACACCCGGTCGAGGGCGAGTGCCGCGAGGCCGGGCGAAACGATCGCAACGAGCCCGAGCGCGAAGGCCACGACGCCGGCGATCACCAGCACTCGTCGGGCGCTCACGACTCGTCCTCCGCGTACTCGTCCTCGATGTGTCGGAAGATCGCAAGCGCCCGGCGTTCGTCCGCGTCGGAGGGTTCCGTACCGCCGTAGCGGACGTCCTCGAACAGGCGGGTGAGTTCGCTCACGTCCGGTCGGGCGATGCCGGCGTCGACGGCCGCGGCGGCGAACTCCCCCGGCGTGGTCGTCTCGGGGCGGGTCACGTCGAGCAGGCCGGTCATCTCACGCCACGCACGATACACCTCGTTGTCGGGACCGGTCTCCTCCTCGATCCGGTCGGCGGCTCGCCCGGCGGCCCGGCCGACGGCCGCTGCCCCGGTTGTCTCGCCTTCGGCGTCGGGCGACGACTCGTCGGCAGTAGAACTTCTCGTCCGGAAGAAGGTGAGGACGGTACCGACGAGCGCGAACCCGAGAACGAACAGGACGAGCACGGACGGAATCGACGGAGCACTCGTCTCCCCTGTGCCGCCCTGGCCGCCCCCGCCACCGCCGAGGATACTGCCGTTCGGCACGCTCGCCCCGGGCGGCACGGGACGATTCGGGGACCCGAACAACCAGAACAGGAGGAGGACGACGGCGACGACCGCGACGGTCGCGGTGAGGATCGGGAGCGCTTCCCGCCAGTTCGTGAGCACGTAGGCGAGCGCGACGACGGCGGCGACGACCGCGAGGACCGATAGGATCTCGCTCAGATACGGGATCCGAAGCGGGTCGATCGGCGTCGCCGCCGGCTGACCCCCGGGCACGGGTAGCAAGCCGCCCTCTCCGGGTCCGTCGCCCGGGCCGGGGTTCCCGCTCTCGGGCGAGACGGTCGAGGGTAGCGTCGCCGCGGCGAGAGCGATCGCGGCGATCGCGAGCACGGCGATCGCGGCCGATCGGAGGGTGTCGTTCACGGGCGGTCGTGCCGGTTCGAGTTGGTTCGGCGATCGGTGTTCATCGGATGCTAATAGTGACCTGCGTGTGTGGAGTTCGCTCCGCCAGAATGTTATTCCTTACCCCGATCGATGGCGGTATTACGTCAAGAGCGGGGCCTCGAACGCGACGGCTTCGACGTGCGCCGCGAGACACCCGAGGCGGCGGGGGCTGACGGACGGAGTTGGTACGGTACCCTCGCGCTCGCGGCGATCGTTCCGGTGGTAACGTACTTCCCGCTCAACCTCCTCGGACAGGGGTTCGTCCCGATCGGCTGGCTCTTCCCACAGCAGATCACCAACGGCGTGATGGTGTGGGCGCTCGGTAATGCCTTGGTAATCGCTTCGCTGTTCGCCATCTGGCATCTCCGGGGCAACCGCGGGACCGACCGCGAGCGCTACGGGTTCGGCACCGGTAGTGGGCTACGGACGATCGGGAAGTCCTTCCTCGGTGCCGTGGTCATCACCGGTGGGTTCTACGCCCTTCTGGCGGCCGTGGGCTACCTGTTCGACACCGGCTTTCGCTTCTGGGTGTTCGCCGTCAGGCTTCCCTCGCCGATGCAACTGCGGATCGCGCTGGTCTATCTCGTCCCGTTGGCACTGTTTTTCCTCGCGCTGGAACTGCCGCTTCACGGCCAGCTACGGAGGGCCGGACGCTCGTTCCCGAGAGCGTTCGCACACAACTGGCTCGCCGTCGTCGGCGGGTTCGTTGTCCTACTCGGCTTCCAGTACGCCGTGTTGTTCTCGGGGACCCCGTTGCCGCTGGGCCAACCCCTGCTGACGATCGTTGCGATCCAGTTCGTAGCGATTCTCACCATCGTTACAGCGGTCTCGACGTATTTCTTCAGGAAGACGAGTCAGGTGTGGACGGGCGCGTTCGTCAATGCGCTGTTCGTGACGATCACGCTCGTCGCCGGAACCGCTACTCACGCGCCCCTATAGCGATCGAAGGGTACTCGTCGAACGGCGGGTGACCGAGAACGCTACCACCGATCCCCAGTCCCAGTATCCGTATACGCCCGCGATGGACCGCGAGCACCGCGTTTTATGCTCCGGGAGGACCAGCGTGGGCACATGGCTGTCGCTCCAGACGATCGCGAGCGGTTCGAACGACTCTTCGACGAACACGTAGAGGTCGGGCTCCACCACGGCGCACAGCTCGCGGTCTACGACGACGGCGAACTCGTCGCCGATCTGGCCGGCGGGATAACCGGGCCGGAGGCCGAGGCCGAGGCGGTGACTCCCGACCAGCGCTTCGTCTTTTTCTCCTCGACGAAACCCCTGACCGGCGTCTGTGTCCACCGGCTCTCCGAGGAGGGTTCGCTGGACTACGACGACCCGGTGGTCGAGTACTGGCCGGAGTTCGCCGATCGGGGTAGCTCGAAGGCAGACGTGACGATCCGCCACGTGCTCAGCCACCAGGGCGGGTTTCCGGTCGGCGAGTTCGACCTCCGGACCGACGACTGGACCGACTGGGACGCCGTCGTCGCCGCGATGGAAGAGATCGAGTGCTCGTTCGAGCCCGGTGAGACGGCCGCGTACCACCCGATGAACTACGGCTGGGTGCTCGGCGAACTCGTCCGCCGGGTCACCGGAACGCCGATCGGCGAGTACGTCGAGTCGACCGTGTTCGAACCATTAGAGATGGACGATACCTTCTTAGGCTTACCCGAGGAGGTCGAGGACGACGTCGCAACGCTCGTCGCGTTCGACGAGTTCGACCGGGCGCGCGATCCTGAACGCGGTTTGGAGGGCGACAACGCCGACGCCGCACGTAACTTCAACACTGAACCGTTTCACCGCGCGGCAATGCCCGCCGCGAGCTGTGTGGGAACGGCACGGGACTTAGCGCGCTTTTACGCCTGTCTCGCGAACGGCGGCGAACTCGACGGCACACGGGTCTTGGAGGAAGAAACTGTCGAGCGCGCTACAGAAGTTCAAGTCGAGGTCGAACAGGACGGTACGCTCGGCGTGCCGAGTCGGTACGCCATGGGGTTCGTCCGCGGCGGGACGACGACCAGGAACTACGGCACGCTCAGTCCCTCGCGCGTGTTCGGCCACGCCGGGCTCGGGAGCAGCGTCGGCTGGGCCGATCCCGAGGGGCTAGCGCTCGCATACGTCACCAACGGAATCCGCGAAGGATACGAACACGCCGCCCGCACGAGTGCTATGGCCGACGCCGCGCGACGGGCGTTCGACCGACTCGACTGACACCGCGGGCCGAGGACAGGATCGAGACGGGATCGAAACGGAACCGAGACAAGGGATAAACGGATCCGAGACGGGAATCGGAGCGGAACCGAAACGAGGTTGGAGCGGAACCCAGAGGGGACACAGGGGGAACTATTAGTGGGTTGGACGAGAGGCGAGTCGTATGCACGAGGAACTCGATACGGTACTCGTCGACTTCGATGAGGGGACAGGGATCGCGACGCTGACGCTGAATCGACCGGACGCGCTCAACGCGATGAACGCCCAGATGAACGAGGACATCGAAACCGGACTCGCCCTCTTGGATGAACGCGACGCCGAGGCGGAGGGCGTGGCCGTTCGCGTCGTCGTGTTCGAGGGCACCGGCGATCGGGCCTTTTCGGCGGGCGCGGACATCACGGGCTTTGCCGACCGGTCGCCCGCGGCGTTCGACGCCCACCCGATGCGCGATACGGTCATCGAGTTCCCCGCGCCGACGATCGCGAAGATCCACGGGTACTGTCTCGGCGGCGGGCTCGAACTCGCGCTGGCGTGTGATTTCCGGATCGCGAGCGAGTCGAGTCGCTTCGGCTTCCCGGAGGTCGATCTGGGCATCATCCCCGGTGCCGGCGGCGTCCAGTACGTCTCTCGCCTCGCCGGACCGGCCTTCGCGACTGAACTCGCGATGACCGGCGAGCACGTTACCGCCGAGCGTGCCGACGAGGAAGGCATCGTTAACTACGCCTACCCTGACGACGACCTCGACGGCGAAGTCGAGTCGTTCGTCGAAACGATCGCCGAGAAACCGCCGCTCGCGGTCCGCACGATCAAGGACTCGGGGAACGTCGCAGTCGAGACCGACCTGCACGAGGGCCGCAAGTACGACCGGCGCGCGTTCGCCCCTCTCCTGGAGACCGAAGACCACGAAGAGGGCGCGCGGGCGTTCGCCGAGGACGACTACGAGCCCGAGTTCAAGGGCAAGTAATCGGTTCCGTCGTCGATGCCGGTTCTAAGAATCGATTACACCCAGTGGTTCTCGGCCGTTCGACGGGGCAGTAGCCGTCATTTCGTTTTCGAGTTCCCGTAGCTCTCTTCCCTGCTTTCCTGCTCTTCCCTCGCGTATGCGAGAGCCAGCGCGGGAGCGATTTCCGCTCCCGGCTCTCGGACTCTCGGTCGGCTCTCGACCTTCGCGCTGTAGCGTCGTGCCTGCAGTTTAACCCACACATTTATACTATCCTGCTGGCTTTGTGGGGCAACGTCATGATAGACGGAGACAAACTCACACGACGACAGTTGCTCGCACTAACCGGTGCCGGCGCGGCGACCGGTCTCGCAGGCTGTGCCAGTGGCGGTGGCGGCGAAGGCGAGGATTGTGACGTTGCCCAGCCGGATGA
>PXQR01000117.1 GCA_003021235.1 Halobacteriales archaeon QH_6_64_20
GCAATCCCGCCGAACACGCCGGTAGCGTCACCGGCCAGCCCGCCGACTCGTTCGCCGTCGTCAACGAGGATACGAGCGCCACCGGCCCGACCCACTGGCTGTTCTGGAACCCGCCGCTCAAGACCGAAAGTGAATCGACCGACGGGCCGGGGCGGCCGGAGCCGGAATCGAACGCCGGAGGCGAGAGTTCCCCTGAGGCAAGAACGGACGGCCAGCGCATAGCGGCGATCGAAGCACAGCGGTCGCCCGGAGCGGGACCCGAGAACGAACCGCGAGAGCCTCAGGAGTCGAGCGGAACGACCCAACAAACGGACGACGCACCGACGACCGGCGGCGATCGGCGCTCCTCGCACGGCGAAACCGTGTCGCTGTTCTGTGATCTCCTGATCCGTGGGTATCAGACGCTCGTGTTCACCGGCTCGCGCCAGGGGGCCGAACGGTACGCCGACTGGGCCGCGAGCCGGCTCCGAGAGCGCGGGGAGGCGGACCTCGCCGGTTCGATCACCGCCTACCAGGCCGCGCTCACGAGCGACCGGCGGGAAGCGATCGAGGCCGGACTGCACGACGGGTCGATTCGCGGGGTCTGGAGCACGAACGCGCTCGAACTCGGCGTCGACGTCGGCGGCCTCGATTGCGTTTTGCTCGACGGCTATCCGGGCACCCGGATGTCGACCGCCCAGCGCGCCGGTCGAGCCTCATGGCCCACCCGAGCGCCTTTTTCGACGGCGAGCCCGAGCAGGCGGTCGTCAACCCTGAAAACGAGGAACTGCTTCCCGATCACGTCCGGAGCGCGGCCGACGAGTCCTGGCTCACGCCCGACGACGACCGATACTTCGGCGAAACCTTCCCTACCGTTGTCGCCGACCTCGAAGCGGAGGGAGATCTCGATCGGCGCAACACTCACGCCGGGATCAGGTGGTTCTACGCGGGCGAGGAGAGCCCCCAGCACGGGATGGGCCTCCGAACGATCGACGATCGCACGATCCGCCTGCGCGACCGGCTTCGCGGCGAGACGATCGCGACGTTACCCTTCGGGGACGCGCTCCGCGACGTCCATCCAGACGCGATCTACCATCACCAGGGTCGGACCTACGAGGTGGCCGACCTCGACCTCGATCGCAGCCGGGCGATGCTCGAATCGACCGCGGCGACCCACTACACGCGGGCGCTCACGGACAAGGGGGTTACCGTCGAAGACGACCTCGCCGAATCGACCCTCGAACTCGAACCCGAACCCGACGGGAAAGCCAACGGCGAGGACCACGGGGACGACCGGAGCGACGGACGGGACTCACCGGCGTTGCCGATCCGGTTCGCGACGGTCACGCTACGCGAGCGGATCGGGAGTTACATGCGCTACGATGGACCCGACGACGACGGTACCGAAGTCCTCCTCGACGAACCGCTCCCCGAGACGCGACTGCGGACGAAAGCGCTGTACTTCACGATCCCGCCGGCGATCGAGGCCGCCGTTCGCGCGGCGAGCGATCGCGAGGCGGGCTTTGCCGGGGCGATCCACGCCGTCGAACACGCGCTCATCTCGTTGTTCCCGCTCGAACTCCTCTGTGATCGCCGGGACATTGGCGGGCTCTCGACACCGTTGCATCCCCACACCGGCCGGAGCACGGTCTTCGTCTACGACGGCTATCCCGGCGGCGTCGGCCTCGCTCGGGGCGGGTACGAGGACCTCGAAGCGATGCTGGGCCGCACTCGCGAACTGCTCCACTCGTGTCCCTGCGAGTCGGGCTGTCCGGCCTGCGTGCAGTCGCCACACTGCGGGAACGCGAACCGGCCGCTCGACAAAGGGTTAGCACGAGTGTTGCTCGACGAACTCGCCGGCGAAGGCGACTGAGCGCGGCGAGCTACGAGCGGGGCGAGACGTGACTCCCTTCCAGGGACGACGCTTCCGTCGGCGGTTACTGGTCGGGACGCGAACCGAGCGTCAGGTCGACCCCCTGGCGCTCGCCGTTGCGCCGGATCGTCAGTTCGACGCTGTCGCCGGGACTCGTCTCCAGTTCGAGGTACGACGACAGCGCCTCGCGCGAATCGACGGGTTCGCCGTCGACGGCCAACAGGACGTCGCCGTTCCGTAGCGTACCCGCGGCGGGAGTTCCCGAGAGCACGTCCTCGACGAGTAGGCCGCGGCTGTTTTGGAGGTTCCGCTCGCGCACCAGCCGTCGGGTCGTCGGGAGGAGCCGGACTCCGATGTAGGGGTGTTCGTAGTCGCCGGTCTCGATGAGCGCCGAAATCACCTTCTCGGCGTAGGGTGCTGAGATCGCAAACGCGATGTTCTCGCCGCCGCCGGAGTTGATCACGCCCTCGACGACGCCATCGAGGTTCACCAGGGGACCGCCGGAGTTCCCGGGGTTCACCGGCGCGTCGGTCTGGATACCGTTCGGAATGGTGGCACCTCGTCCCTGCGGGCTCGGGATCGATCGATCGATGGCGCTGACGATCCCCGAAGTCATCGACCCTTCGAACCCGTAGGGACTGCCGATCGCCGCGACCTGCGTGCCGACGGCCGGTTCTTCCTCGACGAGTTCGAGCGCTTCGGCGTAGTCCGGGGAGTTCGGCACCTCGATCACCGCGAGGTCCGCACGTCGGTCGCGGCCGACGACCTCTCCTGTTCTCGACTCGCCGCGGTTGAACTGGACTTCGATACGATCGGCGTCGCCGACGACGTGGGCGTTCGTCACGACGTAGTTCGAGTCGTAGACGAACCCTGATCCCTGGCCGCCGCTCCTCTGTCCGCCTGCCGAGGGGACCCGGATCGAGACCACCGAGTCGATCGTCTCGTCGTACAGTCGCGTGTAGACGCTCTCGGCGTCGCCTTCGATCTCGCCGCTGCCGTCGCTACCGTCGTCCGTGTTCGCCTCCGTGGCCGTCTCGTCGGCGGTCGTCGCCTGCGTCGCCGTTGCCTGCTGGGCCTGTGCGTTGGTCTCGTCGCTCGAGACGCCTGCTCCGTCCGTGCTGGCGCTACACCCCGCGAGTCCGGCGGTCGCGGCCGCAGCCAGCCCGAGATATCCTCGGCGCGTACACCGCTTCATATCAAATACTAGCGGTCGACGTACAAGCGTCTTCGGTCCGAAAACTCCGACCTACGATCGGGGTGCGGATCGCCGACGTGAAGTGTAAGGCCCTCGGTACCGGGCGCGACAGCACGATATCGATCTCGACTCTCGGCTCTCAACGATGGCGACCGACGCCCGATCAGCCGACGTTCGATCGCGTCCGCCGGTGGCGAACCGTTTTGATTGTCCCCTCCTACGAACCGGTATGTCGAACGCCGATCACGACCGCCGACCGGATCTCTCCGCACTCGCGTCGTTTCTCGACGACGAGGACGCCGACGGCTACCTGCTCGACGCCGCGTCCGACAGCTCCGATCAGCGCTACCTCTCGGGGTTCGACGCGCCCGATCCGTTCGTCTCGGTGTTCGTCCGGGACGACGCAGCCGGATCGAACACCGGAGAATCGAGCACCGGGGCGAATCAGGGGTCGATCCACTTGCTCGTCTCGGGGCTCGAATACGGCCGGGCGCGCACCGAGAGCCACGCGGCGAGCGTTTCCCGGCTCGCCGACTTCGACTACCGCGAGAAACGGGACACCTACGGCCAAGAGAAGGGTCGCTACCGCGTGCTCGCCGACTTTCTCGACTCTCACGACGTCTCGTCGGTGACCGTCCCGCCGCGCTTTCCCGTCGGGACCGCCGACGGCCTGCGCGAACTCGACGTCTCGGTGGCTCCCGAATACGACGGCGTCCTTACCGAAACCCGCGCGACCAAGACGCCCGCCGAGATCGAGCACGTTCGCGTAGCCCAGCGCGCGAACGAGCGGGCGATGGCCGCCGCCGAGGGTCTCCTCGCCGAAGCGACGGTCGGCGACGAGGGGATTCTCTATCACGGGGACGAACCGCTTTCCTCCGAGCGCGTGAAACGCGAGATCGAGTCCACGTTGCTCGCCGACGACCACGCGCTCGACGAGACGATCGTCGCCTGTGGCACCGACGCCGCCGACCCCCACGATCGGGGGAGCGGGCCCCTCGTTGCGAACGAACCGATCATCATCGATGTCTTCCCGCGCGGGAAGGCCTCGAACTACCACGCGGACATGACCCGCACGTTCTGTGTGGGTGAGCCGAGTTCCGAGATCGAACGCCGGTACGAAGTCACCCGAAAAGCCCTCCGTGCCGGTCTCGATGCGGTCTCGCCCGACACCACCGGCGAGGCGGTCCACGACGCGGTCTGTGACGTCTACGAGGAGGCGGGGTACGCCACGCTCCGGAGCGACGAGCGGACTGAAACGGGATTCATCCACTCGACGGGCCACGGCGTCGGCCTCGACGTCCACGAACTCCCCCGCCTCTCGCCCGGCGGCGGGGAATTAGAAACCGGTCAGGTGATTACGATCGAACCCGGGCTGTACGATCCGGCGGTCGGCGGCGTTCGCATCGAGGACCTCGTCGTCGTGACCGAGGAGGGCTACGAGAACCTCGCCGAGTACCCGAAATCCCTGGTCGTCGAGTGAGTCGACCGAGGCGACGATCGTCTTCGATCGGGGCGGAGGCGTCGCTCGTTCGTCGTCGGTCGGTTTCTCCCGCTAGCCTCGGATCGAACTCGCCGTCTCGCCCACGAGTCGTCGGAGCCGAGCCCCCAGGACCGCACAGCCCGCGCCGTACAGGCCGACGAACGGGACCGCGAGCAGAAGGGCGAGCACCCCGAGGATCAGCCCGCCAAAGATACCGCTGACGAACACCGACGGGAGCGAACTCGGCCGGAATCGCGCGAGCGCGAGCAGGCCGCCGCCAACGACGAGGGTCCCTGCCAAGAGGGTAGCCGCGCCGTCGAAGCGCACCCGCGGTGGGTCGCGACTGGCGAGCCCCGCTACGAAACCGCCGGCCGAGAGAACCCCGAGCACCACCACCGTCGCTATCGTGATCCCATGGTAGAGGACCGCGCCGAGCAGCGCCGCTTGCACGAGAACACCGACGACGACGGCCCGCGGGTCCATGCCGACCTCTCGTCCCGGCCCGTCTTGTAAGTTACCCGCATACGAGGGACCGCCGTCGGGGCCGGCCAACGACCGGCCGGTCCACCGACGATCGATGGCGTCACCGTGCCGGACCTGCCGGGCCTGTCGGCGTCGATGTCGTTTCACCGACGAACCAACGATCCGACAGTCCGTCGGTCGCTCGTCGTTCGCCCGGGACGTCGCTTCCTGTCCCCGTTTCTACGCTACCCGCGATCGAACCGATCGGCCCGATCGACTCCGCCAGGATGATCGAGCCGGCCGGTGACCGACAGCCAGTCGCGCGCGAACCCGAGGACGAACGCCCCACCGACGAGCGCCGCCGGCACGCCGAGCGGCGGCGCGACGACCGGCGTCAGTACGACGGAACTGAACGTGAACTGAGCCACGTAGAGGTAGCGCCGAACCCGACTCGGGGGCAGTTCCCCCACTCGTTTCCCGCGCCAGCGACGCCACACCCGCCCGATCACGAACGCATAGCGGGCGAACCCCACGGCGAGATACGGGGCGAAGACCTGGCCGTAGCGTACACACAGCGCCGCGGCGACGAGCGTCGCGATCCCGTCGAACTCCACGTCGAGTGCGGCCCCGAGTTCGGTCTCGTGGCCGCTGTAGCGCGCTACCAGGCCGTCGCCGTAGTCCGCGAGTCCCGCGAGCGCACACAACCCCGCCGGAACCCATCTTACCCATCCCTCGGGCATCGGAACGACGAGAAAGCCCGCCGCGAGCGCGACACAGCCGCCGCGAAAGAGCGTCAGCGCGTTGGCCGGTCCGAGCGTCCTGAAGAGCCGGCCGCTCTCGGGATGGCGATTGCGCGCGAGCAGTCGCCAACAAAAACCCCACTCGATCGCCGCGACGCTCGCGGCGACGAGCGCCCACCCCCGTGCCGGCGAATCCCAGACGGCTATCAGCCCGCCGTAGACGAGCCCGATCGCGAGAACGTAGGCGATACCGACGCCGACGACCCGCCACCGAAGCACCCGGGGGACCGTCGCGCGGCTCATCGGAGTCGGCCTCCGCTCGGGCTCCCCGTCGGTCGACTCACCGGCCGCCCGTGACATCGCCGTTCGAGCGACCGGCTCGTCCGCCCTGCTACGCCCCGTCGATGCACGCCCGCTGTACGATCCAGCGCCCCATAGTACCCCGGGCCTCGGCAGTCGCTATCGGGGCACAACGGTCGAACCACTGCTCGCCACGGCGGCCGTCGTGGCGACTTCTATCGAACGTCGGCTACGTATCGATCCGGGCTTCGGACGCCGGGTAGTCGTAGCGGGCATACGAGCACGGCCTGGAGCGAACCCCTTTTGCGGGGCGACGCGGTACGCGCCTATCATGACGCCGTCCCGCATCGTTCTCGCTTTCGCCACCTCACGAGCGCGATTCGGTCCCCCGTCGGCCACCGGATCGACTTCCCCCCGGACGGCTATCGGGAGGACAGCGTGTCGACCGACCTGAGCGCCGCGAGCGGTGTCGAGGTCGGCGAGTCATTGCTCGTCGTCGGTGCCGGCACGGTGGGCCGATGGATCGCCGACGTTCTCGACGTCGCGGACACGGCCTTCTGCGATACCGACTCCGCGACCGCGAGAACCGCCGCCGACGCCACGGGTGGGCGGGTCGTCGATATCGACAGCGAGGAGCGCTTCGACGTCGTCGCGATCGCCGTTCCGATCTCGGTCGCGACCGAGGCCATCGCCGCTCACGCGCCGAAGGCCGATCGAGCGGTTTTCGACGTCACCGGCACCATGCGCGAACCTCTCACCGTGATGGCCGAGCACGCCCCCGACGTCGAATGCGTGAGCCTCCACCCGCTGTTCGCGCCCGAGCGTGCTCCCGGCACCGTCGCGATGGTAGCCGAGAACGGAAACGACGTGAGCGATGGAAACGGTGGAGACGACGGAAGGAGCGCCGACGAAGGCAACGGCGTCGAAACCGACGGTGATCGTGAGGGAGAGAACGGGAACGAGTCGGTCGCGGCCGGCATCGAGGCCGCGCTCCGAGCCGCGGGCAACGAGCCCTTCGTGACCACGGCCGAAGAACACGACAGGGCGATGGTAACCGTCCAGGCACGTACACACGCCGCCGTACTGGCCTTCTCGCTCGCCGCCGAGCCGGTCGACGAGCGCTTTCACACGCCGGTCTCGGGGGCACTCTCGGAGATCGTCGCCCGGATCACGGACGGTACGCCGAGGACCTACGCCGAGATCCAGGCGGTGTTCGACGGGAGCGATGACGTCGCGGCGGCCGCGGCTCACCTCGCGGAAGCCGATAGCGAGGAGTTCGAACGGCTCTACCGCGAAGCAAGCGCGGGCGAGGGGCCGTGATCGTGCTTCCCTCGGTCGTCCCGGCGTCGGTACCGATCCTCGTGCTCGACGACGGTTGGCCGTTCACTCCGGGAAAACGGCTACGACGACGGCGACACCGAGGCCGGGATCGACCGCGACGAAGGGAAACCGCTCGATGAACTCCGAACAACGCGAGGCGGTCCGCGAGAACGCACAGTACCTCAGGGAGGTCCGTCCGATCGATCCCGAGGAGATCGACGCCTACGTCCCCGGACAGCCCCACCCGGCGGCGGTACGTGAAGTCCTCCGGGAATCCGCACCCGAGTTCGAACTCGTCGAACGCGCCGACGGAACGTTCGTCCCGGTTTCGAACGAGCCCCTCGCCCTCGCCGACCTCGCCGGCGACGATTTCGGTACCGTCGGGAGCGAGGGCGTCGAGGCGTTCCCCGAGGGCTACTCGTGCCGGCTCGAAGACCGCCTCGTCGCTCGGTACGGTCCGGGCTGGCCGGAGGGCGAATCGGGCGATCGACTCCGCGAGCGGATCCGGGAGCTCAAACGGGCGTACTTCGCGGGTAGGTCGGTCGAGTACGACGCCGAGACCGCGCTCGCCTACGCGATCTACCACCTGCCCGACTACTACGCCGCGATGAGCTACCTCCTCCGTGACCTCGCGGCCGACGGACTCCTCCCTTCCCACCTGCGGGTGCTCGACATCGGTGCCGGGGTCGGCGGCCCGGCGCTCGCGCTGTTCGACGCGCTCCCCGACGACGCACTGTGTGAGTACCACGGGATCGAGCCGAGCCCCGCTGCGGACCCCCTTACTCACCTGCTTGCCGACGCCGGTCGGAACACACACTCGACGGTTCATCGCGAGCGCGCGGAGGCCTTCGATCCGGCGTCCGAGGGCGCGAGCCGCGACGGCGGAGAGAACGGCGAGTACGACCTACTCGTCTTCGCGAACGTGGTGAGCGAACTCGACGACCCCGTGAGCGTCGCCGAGCGATACCTCTCTCACCTCGCGCCCGACGGTTCCTGTCTGTTGCTCGCGCCCGCGGATCGCGAGACGGCGATCGGCCTGCGGGAAGTCGAGCGCGCACTCGCGAGGAAGGATGAGGTTACCGTCTACGCGCCGACAGTGCGGTTGTGGCCCGGCGAACGTCCTACCGATCGGTGTTGGTCGTTCGACGTGAAACCCGACATCGAGGTCCCGGGCTTTCAGCGCCGCCTCGACGACGCGGCAGGCGGTCCCGACCACGATCCCGGCGAGTTCGTCAACGCCGACGTGCAGTACGCCTACTCGATTCTTCGGACGGACGGTAAGCGGCGGATCGAGTTCACGCCCGACGAGCACCGGGTCGCGAAACTGGCCGACTCCGAAGCGCACGTCTCGGAACGGATCGATATCGCCGCGATCAAACTCAGTCACTCGCTGAGCGACGAGAGTGAGGGGGCGAACCCGCTGTTCCTGATCGGCGACGGTTCCCAGGAGGTCGATCACTACGCGGTACTGACCCGCGAGACGGCGCTCAATCGCGACCTGCGGGAGGCGAGTTACGGCGCGCTCCTATCCTTCGAGAACGTACTCGTGCTCTGGAACGACGACGAGAACGGGTACAACCTCGTGGTAGACGACGAGACGGTCGTCGATCGCCTGACGAGGTAGGTCGATCCGCCCGAACAATCATAATGTGATACTATAGCTCGACTTTCATTCCTCATCAGGGTCATCCGATAGTGGCGGTGAGTCGACGTGAACATCGAACGCCGCCGGATCCACGTCGTTCATCGCTGGAAGACGACGCAGAGACGGCCGTAGCGCGAAGTAGAGGCCCGCGAATCCGAATCCGGCCGCGGCCAACCCCATCGTCGTTGTCGTTCCTATTCGTTGGGCGATGAACCCGCCGGCCAGTGACCCGATCGGCAACGTGGCTGTGGAGGCGGTCCCCTTGATAGCGGACACC
>PXQR01000118.1 GCA_003021235.1 Halobacteriales archaeon QH_6_64_20
GATATCGTCGATCGCTCCCCACGAAAGAAACAACGTCCCGAGCCCATACCCTGCCCAGTCGAACAGTCGGTCGGCGGCGGCCGCGTCAGTCACGAGCCCTGCGGCCTCCTCCCAAACGTACAGCGCTCGATTTCGGAACGTGGCCGTCTCGGCCGCGACCGTCCACGTCGCCGGCTCGCTGTAGTCTCGTCGTACGTCGTACGCGAGAACGTCGACGATATGGGTCCCCCCGTCGTCGAACGACCACGACAGCGCGTCCGTATCCGACATACCCCGGAGGGTGCCCGCAGCGACGAACTCGCCGTCGACGTACCACTCCGTTCCGGCCAGACCTCGGTCAGCATCGGTTGCGCGGGCCACGAACGCGGTCTCGCTGCCGATCGGTACCGTAATCGCACTGCGTGAAGGCTCGGCGATAGTTACTTCGGGAACCCCGTTCCCATTCGCCCCGGCGATGAGCGAGGCCAGCGCCCCGGCGCTGGCGACGCTCCCGAAACCGACGACGCCCAGTAGTGCGCGCCTCGATAGCCGATCCAGTTGGCCGCCGTCGCCTCTCATCGACAATCGACGCTCCTCGCGGCGCACCGAGGCGCTAAAAACCGAATCGTGTCCCTCCACATCGACCTGAAGTATACATTACTACTCTTTCTTAGGTCATAAAATATCGGAAACGGTGGTACGATCAGTTCGGGGCCCTGAATCCGATCAGGTGTAACTACAGCAGTGATCGGTTGCCAGCAGAAGGTCGAGAAGCGATCTAGTATCGCGGCGAGGGTGGCCTTCGTACCGACGCGACACCGCCCTTAATGAGCACGTCGCGAGCGGTCAGCACGAGGGTACGTCTATTACAACGGCTGGTTTTCACCAGGGGTTCTCAGTAGTGGTTTTCAGGTCGATCACCTATCCGTTCGTTCTATGGTGTTCAGTCGGTCGATTCAGGGATCCCTTTAAGAATCCCTTGTAGCCCGGTAAGTGGCTCGCCTACACTCAACCCATGCGGAGTAATCTCGAACGTGCGTAGCGTTCGCTCGAAGTCGCTCGCGCGCTTTTTTAACACGCCGATCGCTTTCTGGAGTTCACCGTCCAATTCCAGATAGCGGAGAAAGACCAGATTGTCGCCTAGATAACTCACCGGGTGATCAGTGGCCTGAAAATTGCCCGTGATGTCTCTCACCTCGCTGGTAAGGATCGTAGTAACGCCCTGTCGCTGTAGATACGTGGTAAGGGGATTGAGCCGTCGCTCGTAAGCTTCCGTATCGCGATCGTGCGGGAACATCGTCCGATACCCGTCGATTCCGTCGATCATCACGAGTCGTGTATCCTCCTGTTCGACTCCCTGGCGCACGCGGTTGGCGAACTCCTCGGGTGATATATCCTGTGGGTCGATTTCCTCGACCACGAGCGTTCCGTGCTCGATCATCTCGCGGAGCGGAAGGCCGATACTCTTCGCACGGTGTAATAATGTGGGCTTCGCTTCTTCGAAGAGATACATGACCGACCGATCGCCATGACTGGCGCCCTCCTTGAGATACTGGGCACCGATCGTCGTCTTCCCGACGCCCGATGGCCCGGTGAGTATCGTCGTCGTCCCCCGTTCCAGGCCGCCGTGCAAGAGTTGGTCGAGTTCGGGGACCCCCGATGGGAGTTGTTCGGCCGAGAAGTCGACATCTACGTGCTGTGTTTCGGGAACTAATTGGGCGAACACACGCATCCCATCGTCATCGATGCGGATGCTATGAGTGCCGCTTTGAAAATTCGATTTCCGAAGTTTGGTGACTTCGAGGGTCCGGTTGTCAGCCGCAGCTCGAAGGGTAATTGCCCCATCGCTCATAAACTGCAGGTCGTCGTCCGGCACGAGTTGAGTGTGTTCGGAAGTGAAGAGAACGGTCGCCTCCTGTGCCTTGAGCGACGCCAGAAACGAGAGCAAGCGGCGGCGAAGAAGCGACTCGTCGACACCCAGGTATCGAAAGAGGGTCAATGGGTCCACTACTACGCGGTCCGGTTCGACTGCGAGGACTTCTTCGGCGATCTGTGTCGTGACCGAGCGCCCCTCCTCGTCGGGTTGGAAGATGTCCTTACTCGTCTCGTCGTGCTCGAATGCTGCCGGTGTCGGGCTGAGGTCGAGGATCGGGACGTTTGTGAGATCGAACCCGAAACTGCGGGCGTTCTCCCGGAGATCGGCTTCTATCTCACCCATGCTGATGAACATGGGCTGGTCGCCGACTTCGAGACCTGCCGCGAGGAAGTGAACGCCGAGGAGCGTCTTTCCGACTCCTGGGCCACCTCGGATGAGGTAGTTCCGTGCCGGAACGTATCCGCCGTGAACGATCGGGTCAAGTCCGGGAACGCCGGTTGTCAGACGGTCTGAAGACTGTTGAGTAGTCGAATCAATGGATTCGGAAGACATAGATACGTTTCGTTATACGAATAACGGATCTGTAATAATGTAAATATTACGATGGTTATCAGTGGTATTAAGACGGGTAGCGTTACTGCGTTTGGTGGGGGTAGCGTTGTTCTCATCGGGGTTGCGTTCCTCGTGCTTCGGTTACGAGATAGCGACAGTAAGCGCGAGCGAGATCGTCTCTGAGAGGTGTCTTCGCTGGATTTCGCGTCCGCTATAGAAACGAACGACTCGAAGACCACGGACGGTCTTCTGGTCGGACCGGATCGTTAACATCCTACCCCACGAGCGGGAATCTCTTACTCTGTCGCCCTGCTCGGAACGCTCATATGTAGCACATTGTTGATCTCAGAGAGTGGCTCGAACGGCGTGTTTCAGCGCATCTCGTCCTGGTTTTCGGTATAGCTCACGCCGTAGCTGAAACGCTCTAAGATACAGTGTTAGCTTATCCTTCGAGACGCCTCGATGGGGCGAGAGCCACGGTCGCAACAGCGACCCGTGGTTCTCACAGGTGTTGACGTGGACAGCGCCATCAACGTATTCTCCGTCACTGTGGACGACGGATTCGACGAGAACAGCCACTTTCTGAGCGCGATCTTCGAGTGAGCGAAGATCGTACCGGTCTTGTCGTTGAACGTGCGGTCGCGATCCTTACAGAGATACCGTTGAAACGAGCCATGGCTGCCGTTCTTGACCGTGGGTCAGAACGGCAGCGGGGGCACTCAACACCGTCACGCCAGCGAACCTGTTCCAGCAGGGTCGCTGCGACCGATTCCGAGCCGAACACGTCGAGCGGAATCATTCCCTTGCCCGCTTCGACTCGCCAGCAGCAGCTGAACGCTATCAACAATCTCCTACAGAAGAGCGTATTTGCTTTTATACTGAATAGGGACGCGAGGACGGATCTTCGTACGATCTAGGCGAATATACAGTGTCGATTAGTGGATTAGCGAGTTAATCCGCACTAATAGCAGGGAGACGCAAAGATGGGAGCACAGAGCAGACAACGAACCGCGAAGCGTCAGCTAGCCGCACCTGGGTCGCCTTCGGTAGGACGATCGACGAACGAAACGTCGGTCCGCGGGCCGTCGTAGGGCGCGACTGACCGTCCTCACGCCGTACGTGAGAATTCGATCCACGCCGTCGATCAGAACGAGTCGGTGGCTCTGCGCGTCGCGGCCGCCGCGACCGGAGTGAGGACGAACGGGGCGCAGACGACGACGCCTGCGACGACGACCGGACTCAGCGGACCGACGAACGGCACGAAGGAAGCGAGCACCCGTGGGATTATCGCGAGGGTACTGGGCAAGACCCCAAAGGCCGTACTCGCCGCAAGGATCGCGACGACGAACGCGCCGAGGTACGCTCCCAGAACCGCCGCCCGCCGAATCGTCGGCGCGACCGCACCGACGATCGATCCACCCAGAAGGGGACCGATCAGCGGGACGAGCGAGACGAGGATCGCCGCACCGAACGAACCCAGCAGCGCAAGTCCGCTGTAGGGACCGTCGCGGAACATCGCGAGGACGCTACGGACGTTATCGGTGTCGCCGCCGTGAAGCGGCCGGCCGATCCGCCGACGCCAAACGATCGGCGTGAGCATCCCGGCGGACCCGAGTCCGAGCGCGAGCAGACTTATCGGGAGTAAAAGCGGCGCGACACTCACGCACGGGTGCGGTGTGATCGCGGTGTAGTAACTCGTTCCCTCGTACATGACGATCGCGCCCGAGAGTAAGAAGGCGTCGCGCTCGTCGGGTGGAAGGGTCCCCTCGACGCCGTGTTTGTTCGTTGGACTCCGCAGGGCCTCCTCGAAGGCGCTCCGAGCGGGTTCGGAGAGCTGTTCGTATCCGAACTGCTGGAACTCGAAGCCGCCCGAAGCCGTGATCCGGGACGCCTCCCCGGGTGCGAAGACGGCCATCTCCGGTTCGTCACACAGGCCGAAGGAACTCTGGACCGGCGCGTAGGAACCGAGCACCGCTCCGCCGATCCCGGCGGCGAGGACAAACGCACCGACGAGCGGCACGATATACGTAAACAGATACGTTCGGTCCACGGTCACGCCCTCGGATGGTTTTGATCGAGACCATGACCGCTACGAGGCCGGAGTTCGTTCGTCGATCGGCCGGAAACACGAGATCGGCGATCCAGGCCGAAACCGGGAGCGAGATCGAAGTCGAAGTCGGAACCGGGATCGAAACCGAAGCCGGAGTCGGAGTCGAAATCGGAATCGGAGTCTCGGCTCATAGCGCCGAGGTAACTTCGTAGCGGTCATTCAGGAATTCGAAGGATACCGAAAGCGTCGCGCCGTAGACGGCGTGAGCCAGTAGCGTCGCCCCGAGGTACGCGACGAGCGAGAAGCCGGTCTGTCCAGTGTAGAAACCCAGCGCGAACCCGGGCCAGAGCAAAAAGGCAAACGATAGCCCGACGAGGATCCGATTACCGCCCGGGAACCGGCCGGCACCCGCAGCGAAGACCGTCGGCCAGAAGATCACGCCGCCGGCGTAGAACACCGCGAAGCCGAGCACGAGGCTCACCGGCAATCCGAACAGGGTTCCCGGCTCGATGCCGAAGATTCGCGCGAGCCCCGTGAGCAACGGCGGTCGGAGGAAGCCGAGTAAGGTCGCCGCACCCAGTACTACGGACATGAGCGTAACGGCGACGGTGCCGCCAGCGGCACCGATAACGGCGTCCCGGGCGATTCCCCGGAAGTCCTCGGCGGCGGTCGGCCGAACCACTGCCATTCGCGGGAGAACTGCTGTGAGCGCTTGAGATCCCAGACGTCGGCGTCGGTAACGACGGCACCGATCCGATAGGACTGGACCATATTGAACAGCCACATGAGCGTCGCGATTCCCATGACGTACGCGCCGATCGAGGAGAGCTGCATGAGCGGGGCGAACTGCTCGGGATAGGAGGCATACCGGCGGGGCAGGCCCAACTGCCCGACGATCAGTAGCGAGCCGAAGGTGATCGCCGCGCCGATCGAGAAGATCACTGCCTGGAGGCGCGCGAGATCACGGTCGTACATCCGGCCGGTGAGGATCGGATACCAGTAGTAACTCGCGGCCATCATCATCGCCGCGATGAAGCCCGCGACGATGAAGTGGAAGTGTCCGACGACATAGTAGGTATCGGAAAGCACGATATCGACGGGGATCGCCGCGAGGAACACTCCTGTGATGCCGCCGACGACGAAGTTCCCGATCGCGCCGATAGACAGCAACATGGGCGCTGTGAGTCGGATCCGCCCTTCCCACATCGTCGTGAGCCAGTTGAAGACCTTGATCGCACTCGGCACTGCGATGGCGATCGAGACCGCCATGAAACTCGCCCGGATCCGGGGGTCCATCCCGGTCGTGAACATGTGATGGGCCCAGACGCCGAAGGAAAGCACCCCGATCGCGAGCGTCGAGTAGACGATGTACTTGTAGCCGAACAGTTTTCGGCCGCTGAACTTGGGCAGAATGGTACTCAACAGTCCCGTTGCGGGGAGGAAGATGATATAGACCTCCGGGTGACCCCAGAACCAAAAGAGGTTCTGAAAGAGGATCGGCGAACCGCCCTCGGTGGCGAAAAACGTCGTCGCGAAGTTCCGGTCGAGCAACAACATGACGAGCACGCTACCTAAAAGCGAGAAGGCGAACAGCGCGATGCCCGCCGTGACGAGGATCGACCAGGTGAAGATACCGAGATCGGCCCAGGAAACCCCCTCACCGCGCTCGACGAAGACGGTCGCGACGAAGTTGATCGAGGCCATGACCGTCGCGATCCCCGAGAGGTGGAGCCCCAGGAGGGCGATGTCGATCTGGGGGTTGGTCGCGACGGTCGACAGCGGCGTGTAGATATACCACCCCAGTTCGGGCGGCGTGAGCGCGAACAGGAAGCCGATGTACTCGACCGGGACAACTAAGCCGAGGATCTTGCCTATCATCTCGGTAATCAGCCCGCCGCGGACCATCAGAAAGGCGGGCGGGAGCAACCAGAAGCCGATGGCGTTGAGCCGGGGAAAGGCCATGTCGTCCGCGCCGATGAGGATGGGCAGAAAGTAGTTCGCGATGCCGAAAAAGACCGGTGTGACGAAGAAGATGAGCATCGTCCACCCGTGGGTAGTGAAGATACCGTTGTAGGTCGCGGCCGTCCAGACGTCCGCCTGTGGGGTCAGCAGTTCGGTCCGGATCATCATGCCGTCGGTGCCGCCCCACAGGCCCGCGGCCGCGCCGAAGAAGATATACAACAGCCCGATGTCCTTGTGGTCGACGGTCGTCAGCCAGCGGAGAAAGCCCGATTCCTTGCCGTGGGTATCGAACCCGGTGTAGGCTTCCATGCCGCGGACGTATCCGCCGTCCGCGCGCGTCTTCGTGCCCGATCCCGCCGCGGCGCTCGCCGGCCAGCCGATCGCCCGGGCGACCTGCGTACAGCCGACGAGAACGAACACCGCAAGCAGACCGGCGAGAACGCCGCCCCCGATCATGCGTACCGTCGACGAACGTCGTTCGGACTTGCGAGACAGTTCATCGTACTCCCTCGTAGCCGGCGGAGAATAAAAAGCACCGCTGTCCCTGTCGGTTTGGCCGGCTTCCCCCGGGACGGATTACGCACGTTTCCCCTGGTAATGGGGTGAGCGCGGTCTCCGGAAACGGGGAACGACGAACCGATCCGAGGTCCCGTCGCCGGGCGATCGTCCGCCGCCGTCCGTCGACCACCGACTGCCGACCGTCGATCACTGAGGTTATGGTATCGTCGATCCTCCTCGGAGGCATGGACACCCCGATACCGACGCGGATCTTCGGGTACGTCGTCGTGATCTTCGGGCTGTGCGTTCTCGCGGCGGCGGTCTTTCTGTTCGCGATCGCTCCCGAGCACACGCTCAGGCTGACGATCGTCGTCGTGCTCGAAGCGATCGCCGGGCTCGCCAGTACGGCGTGGGGTGGACACATGGTTCGACAGTCGGCCGCCTGAGCGTTTCGCGCGCCCGTCGGGTTTCGGTGTCTTCCGTCGTCTTCACCGTCGGCTCGTTCGCTCGCTCGATCG
The DNA here is from genome assembly GCA_003021235.1 of Halobacteriales archaeon QH_6_64_20. Lineage (GTDB taxonomy): Archaea > Halobacteriota > Halobacteria > Halobacteriales > Halococcaceae > PXQR01. The sequence continues at coordinate 7,436 of PXQR01000118.1, forward strand.
ATGCTGACGGTTCGGCCGGCGAGCGACGGACTCCCACGTCATCCGGTTACGTTCGGACTGGGGCCGCGCGGTTCAGTCAAAGGGCGTAGGGACGATCCGAGCAGGGATCGAAATCGCTACTCCGTCAGCGGGAGGAAGACCCCGAAGACGAACGGCGAGAAGAAGGCGATGACGAGGCCGATCGCTTCGAGGTCGAGCAGTAGCGTCAGTTCCCAGGCAGGGGTGCTCGGGAGGGTTCCGAGGACGGCCTGGCCGATCAGTCCGACGGCGAACAACGAGAGTCCGAACAGCAACCCTCGCTTGGCGAGGCGAGGATAGTCGAGCGATCCGTACCGTCCCATACCAACCGATGGGTCCTGTTCGGTAATAAGTACCCGTGAGCGCCCGTCACACACAGCCACGCAATCGATATAGCGGTTCGAAGGCTGGAGCGAGCATGCACGATTCCGTTCTCGACGCCGCGCTCGAAGGGTTCGTCTTCGTTGTGGAGGTCGTAGCTACCGGACTCGCGGTCGCGTTCGGTCTGTTCGCCGAGGGGGCGAGCCTGACGAACCTCGCTGCGGGCAACACATCGCTCGGGCTCTGGTTCGCGTATATGGGGACGCTTGCGCTGTTCGTCGGGATCTACCTGCTCGGCTACCGGAAGCTGGTCGGGCGCGTCGCTCGAACTCAGTTCCCGCGATAGGTCTCGCGCGCCGCGATCCGTATCTCGGTGTCGCCATACGTGGCGACGAGTCGGTCCTCGCGGCGCTCGAACGTGAGTCCCGCGACGGTCGCCGAACCGTTCTTCGACGGGATCGGCGCACGCCCGAGGGTATCGTTGCCCTGCGAGACGACGACCGTGTATCCCCGTTTCGCGGGTGCGATCGAGACGTTCTTGCCGTCGAGCGTGGGGCGTACGGTCGCTTCGGGAGCGGCGTACGCGAGCCGGCGGTCCCCGCCAGGGGGGCGCAAGAAGACCTTGTAGGTGGTGTTTCCGCCCGCCGTGTCCCAGCCGGTACGCCGTGCCCGCATCGTCCGTTCCCAGCCGAGCCCGCCGACGCGCACGCGCACCTGGCCCGCGAAGGCCAGTCTCGACTTCGAGACGGCCGTCGTCCAGATCTCCCGGTCGGCGTTGGTGACGATCACGCCGCTGGTGTTCACCGCCGTCGTCTCGCCGAACGCCGAGACGTCCACTACCGATACCAGTTCGTTCTGCACGCCTTCGGCGTACCGGATCGTGTATCCGCGGACTTCGACGTCGGCGCTCACGTTGAGCCCGCTCGGTGCGTTCGAGTCGTTCGAGCCGGTGGCGTTCGGCCCTACCTGGGGGATGCCCGCGTCGAGGGCTCCAGCTTCGGCCCTGCTCACCCGTTCGGTACCGGCCGATTCGGAGGGCAAGGAGGTCGCCGGACCGCGCTCGACCGAGAGCGAGGCGGACGACGAGGACGGTGTGGGGGTAGACTCGTCGGCGACGGCCGTGAGGTTGATCGGCACTGCGGGAATCGCCATCCCGAGGAGGGCGGCGACGAGCACGGCGGTGGCGAGCCGGCGGGCCGACAGTCCGAGATCGGAACCGAGGTTGAGGCCGATGCCGAGACCGGACGAAAGCGCGCGGACGCGCTCGGGCAAGAAGGCGTCGGAAAACGGTCGATCGGGGGCGGCGACGCCGACGGCGACGAGGCCGGCGAGCGCGAAGACGAGCGCCGCGCCGAGCGCCCGAAAGAGGACGAAGGTCTCGCCGCCCCGATACCAGTAGACCGCCCATAGCGACTGGGAGACCGCAAAGACCAGGACGCCGAGCCAGAGCCGGAACGCGGGCGGGGCGTCCTCACGCCGACGAACCAACAGCGCGCCGAGGAGCACGCCACACAGCAAGCCGAGCGCGTGGCCCTGGATCGCGATCCCGGCCCACCACGGCGCTCCGAAGCTCGGCTCGGCCGAGGCAACCGTCACCGGGTTCGAGAGCGCGCTGCGGAGCAATCCGAGGACGCCGCCGACCGAAAGCGCAACCACGGTCGTAAGCGGGTAGCGCACCACGGCGAAGCCCGCGAAGGCGAAGACCACGCCCGAAAAGCCGATCACCGGCCCGAGCGCGAACAGGCTCGTCGCGAGGGAAACGACGAACGTCCCGAGAACGAACGCGAGTATTCGGACGACGGGCGTTAGGAGCGAGGCGGAGCGATCGGCGAGCGACGGGGACGAGGACGAAGCAGGGGCCGACGTGTCGCGTTCCCGGGAGTAATGCCCCCAGGCGTACTCGGCGATCGGCGCGAAGGTGAGCGTCCCGATCAGATTCCCCAAGAGGTGGCCGGGGCCGGCATGGGAAAAGGGAGCCGTCACGATGCCGAGCGGGTAGAGATACGACCAGGCACGAAACGGGATCACGAGTGGGGTATACCACTCCTTCGCTCCTCCCTGAACGAACAGGTAGATCGCGAGAACGAACCCGACGACGGTAAGAGTGGCCCACGGGACGCCGAGCAGGAAACGCGACCGGAGCGTCGCGAGGTACTCGCCGCTCGTGTCGTCGAGTCGCCAGACGACGGCCGCCGAGAGAACCGCGGCGAATACGATCGCGAGCCGGAAAACGAGAGCCTCGGAGAGCGCCATCGATCGGGGAAACGAGCCCCGGCGATTTGACTCTGACCCTCGGATCGGCCACCGCCGGACCCCGATCGTATCGGAGCCGGACCGCGCCGCGTTGCAGTCGATCGCGTAGCGACGAGTGCTCACAGGAACACCGGCGAGCGCTCGCGAACACCGAGGCGGCCGAGCGTCTGACGGGGATTTATATTACGGCTTTGCTAACGGTGATTTCAAGATTATGTGTCCTCGTTCGTCGACGCGACGTCGGTCGGATGCGCGAGCGGTCGGAAATCGCCGGATCGGCTCCCGGTCGGTGGCGTGGCGCTCCGTGCTGCTGATCGCGCCGCTCGTCTACGGCGTCGGTTCGCTCGCGGGCGATCTGCTGGCCGTTTCGCTGTTCGGAGCGCCGGCCGGCGTCCTCGTTTCGGGGGGTGTCGTCCTCGTCGCCTGTCCGCTCGTCAGCGCCGGGCTCGCGCGCCTGTTCGATCGGGTGGAGCGAACCGAACCCCGCGCGATCGGCTCGATCACGCCGGCGCGGACCTCGATCACGGTCGGTGCGGTCGTACTGGTTCCCGCCTTCCTGTTCGGGCTCGGGCTCGCTACGCTGGCGTGAGTCGGTTCCAAGTCCACGCTATCGGTCTTCGTTCGACTCAACGTCGGTCCAGCGAGTCGCTACCGTCGTGACGGACCGATGGACCGATGGACCGGCGGATCGACGGAGGGCACCGGGAACGACAGCTATTCGAATCGGGGGGTCGTATCTATAGACATGACAATCGGTGTCGTCGTCGTGAACTTCGGTGAGCCGGCCGAACCAACCGAAGAGGCAGTCGTGCCCTACCTCGAACGGATCTTCTTTCAGAACGCCTCGCTCGAAGACGCCGACACGGAAGCGGAGGCCCGCGAGCGCTCGCAGGAACTCGCCGAACGCCGTGCCCCGGCGCTTCTCGACGAGTACGAGGGAATCGGCGGGTCGCCGCTCAACGGACAGGCGAGGGCTCAGACCGAGGGCCTCGAAGCCGAGCTGCGCGAGCGGGACTACGACGCTCGGACCTACGTCGGGATGCAGTTCACCGACCCCCTGGTGAAAGACGCCGTCGCGGCCGCTCACGACGACGGCGTCGACCGGATAGTCGGCCTCCCGGTCTACCCGCTGTGTGGCCCCTCGACGACCGTCGCGGCGCTCGACCGCATCGAGGAAGCGATCTCGGAACTCGATCGGGACGTTCCGTTCGATCCGATCTCGGGCTGGCATCGCCATCCGGCTTACACCCGCCTGCGCGCGGACAACGTCCGGCGGTTCGTCGCGAGCGAGGAACTGTCGCTCGACGAGCCGGGGACGACGCTCGTCTTCTCCGCGCATGGCACGCCCGAGTACTACTTAGAGGAAGGGTATCGGTACGGCACCTACGTCACGGAGTTCTGCGAGGCGCTCGCCGGCGCTCTCGGTACCGAGTACGAACTGGGCTATCAGAACCACGAGAACCGCGACATCCCCTGGACCGAACCCGACGTCGAGGCGCTGATCGAGTCGCTCGGTAGCGACAGTGGGACCGAGCGAGTCGTCGTCGAGCCGGTGAGCTTCATGCACGAACAATCCGAAACCCTCTCCGAACTCGACATCGAGCTTCGCGAGGAAGCCGAGGACGCGGGATTGGAGTTCCATCGCGTGCCGATCCCCCACGACGACGAACAGTTCCCGGCGTTGCTCGCCGACCTCGCAGAACCGTTCTTGGGCGAGTTCGACCCGGGGTATTACAACTTCCGGCAGTGTCAGTGCCGTGACGTTCCCGGCACCATGTGTCTGAACGCGCCGGTCGAGCGGATTCCTTTCGATCCCGAGACCGACGAGAGCGCCGAGAGGGTCGATTCGGCCGAGTCGCCTCCCCGATGAGGATCGGGGTCGTCGGAGCCGGGATCACCGGGTTGGCGACGATACATCACTGCCGAAAGCGCGGGATCGAAGCCGTGTGTTTCGAAGCGACCGGCGAGCCCGGGGGGGTGATCCGCTCGTTTCGAGACGGTGATCGAGACGATGAAGCCGGTCAGGACAACCGAGACGGCCGAGGCAACCGGGGCGACCGGAACGATGGGGACGATCGGGATCGCCGCGACGGTCGAGTCCTCGAAGCCGGCCCTCAGCGACTCCGACTCACCGAGGGGATCGAGGAGCTGATCGACGACCTCGACCTCCGGCCCGCGATGCTCGCCGCGCGCGACGACCTGCCACTGTACATCTACCGCGACGGCCGATTGCGCGAGGTTCCCCGATCGTTGCGCGCGTTCGTCCGTACTGACCTGCTCTCGACGCGGGGCAAACTGCGCGTGTTCGCCGAGCCGTTGACGGCTCCTGGGACGCCCGCTGAAAGCGCGGCGGAGCTGTTCGCGCGGAAGTTCGGCTGGGAGGCTTACGAGAACCTCGTCGGCCCGATATTCGGCGGGACTTACGGATCGGACCCGGCACGGATGCCGGCCCGGCACGCCCTGTCGGGCCTGTTGGACCTCGAAGCCCGCGAGGGGTCGTTGCTGAAGCCGGCGCTAAAGCGGATCGTCCTCGGGGAGACGCCGCCGCCGATCTCCTTCGAGGAGGGACTCGGGACGCTCCCGAGAGCGCTGTACGACGCCCACGCCGACCGCGTGTATCTCGACACGCCGGTGACCGCGATCCGACAGGTAGGAACGAACGAGGATCGAGCGGATCGAACCGCCGACGGAGGACGCGGGGGAACCGACGGGGAAGGCTTCGTCCTCGTGACCCCCGACGGCGAGCACGTAGTCGATCGCGTGGTCGTAACTACCGACGCCGCGACCGCCGCCCGACTGCTCGACGCCGTAGGCATAGGGGGTATCGACGGATTGGGGGCTCTGAGGTACAACCCGCTCGCGGTCGTCCACCTCGACAGCGATTTCTCGGGCGAGGGCTTTGGCTATCAGATCAGGTGGGACGAGCCGTTCGAGACGCTCGGCGTGACCTGGAACGCGAGCCTGTTCGATCGCAAGAACGTCTACACGGCCTTTTTGGGCGGGATGAAGAGCCCGAACATACTCGATCGAGAGGACGAAGCGCTCGGGAAACGCGCGGCACGGGAGTTCGAGGCGGTGGTCAGCCGGAACGCACGGCCGCTTTCGGTTACGCGCTGGGAGCAGGGCTTTCCGGCCTACGACGCCTCGTGGGACGCGCTCGACGAACTCTCGCTACCCGAAGGAATGGACCTGCTCACGAACTACACGGCGCGGGCGGGCGTCTCAGGCCGGATCGGGCAGGCGAAACGACTGGCCGAACGAGTGGCGAGCGAAGAGGGGGCGGAGTCGGCGGTCGTCGAACCGGCGGCTCCCGAGTGATCGGATCGATCGTCCGATCGGACACCGAACCGTCCTCCGAACGTATGGACGCGCGGGACCGCCCCGCCGAGTGCGTCACGACCGTAAGGTGTGCTCCTCACGTGTGACGAGCGCTACGCCGCCGCACGGGCTTCGTGGACGACCGCGCCGGCGACGACGATACGCAATCCCTCGGCATAGTCGGGATCGATGGTGGCGCTCCACCCGTGAACACGCGCGAACGTCCGGACGTTCGGCAGTGCCATGCCGGCGCTGGCCGCCGGAACGGCGTCGCCGTAGTCGAAGTACCGCTCGGTCATCGTCGACGACGGGCGCTCGCCGTCATCGACGATCGAAAAGCCGTCCTCGTGGAGCGATACCGTGACATGCGAGCCCCCATTGTGTGTGAGAAAGGAAACGGCGTTCTCGAACAGTTCCTGGAGCCGGGGCCCGTCGGCTTCGATCGTGCCCTCGCCTTCGATCGTGAGCGTCAGGTTCCCGGTGTCCGTTTCGTCCCA
>PXQR01000119.1 GCA_003021235.1 Halobacteriales archaeon QH_6_64_20
CGATCGTACCGCCCGTCGATTAATGACGAGTTCCGCGACGATCATTACCAGCCGATAACCGGGAGCGGCCGAGAGCACTGGCGACTCGTTTCGGCCGGGCTGACACCGACGGTGAGGGAGGCCGGCTCAGTGCCAAGTCGACTCCGTAGCTTCGCTCGGAGTCGAAGTTTCCCTTGCACTTTCAGGTGAAGAGCATACGTTCGTGGGGACCGTGAGCGGAGACGAGCGGGTAACACGGTCTTCCCTCGTTGACGTGCCCGCCTCAACGATGCACTCGACCGACAACGCCGACCCGGCCACAACAGCCCCCGCCCCCAGCGAGGAGCATCGGACGGAGGCCGACGACTCGCTGTCGATCGCCTACATCCGCCATCGACGGATCGACGAGATGCTCGACGTGATCCGGTACTGTCTGGAGGGCTTGAGCGTCGGGTTCGACCGCTGGAACGAGGAACACGTCAAGGGACCGGGATTTTACATCGCGATCGTTTCGGGGACCTCCGTCGAGGCGTATGCCGACCCGATGGGAACGAACGCCTGGCCGACCGAGATCTGTCGACACGTCACCGAGGACATCAACGCGTTCTACGGCGCCGCTTCGCGGGTCGCCTTCGAAGCCGACGGCGCGGTGATCGCGAGTATTGACGGCGTGATCCAGCGGCCGATGGTCCGCCTCAAGGACCCCTCCCGCGCCGACCTCGAAGCCCGAACGGACGAACCGATATCCTATGCCGATTGGATGGGCTCGCGACACATGAGCGCGCTCGATACTTCCGTGCGCGAGGACGTCGTCGCGACCGTGACCCTGAGCGAGGAGACCGGCCGAGTAACCGTCTTTTCGGACGGTCGGTTCGAGACCGTCGAGCGCGAGGCGATCGGCGGCCGATGGCGCGTACAGTCCTGACCGTCGACGCCGCTCGCCTCGCACTGCCACGCTCGTACCGTCACGCTCGTCGAGTTCGGCGGCCCGTCGATCGGAGACATGCTGTCGCCGTTGGACGACTATCCCCGTTCGGAGTCGGCGACTTTTCGCGTCGCTTCCGTCGGCACTGGCCTTCGGGTCCTATCGAATCGACTCAACGGGATTCGAGTCGCTCCGAGTCGCCCCGAGTTGCTTCGGGTTGCGCTGTGGAGACCGCTGTGTCGTCGAGAGTGTCGGTGAGCGCCGAGTCGTTATGGGAACAACCCGCGATAGGAGTGTGCCCGCCCACAGCGGTCGATCGCGATGGCGTACGCCGCGGTCCGGAGGTCGGGAATTCCCCGGTCGGTATAGGTCTCGACCGTCTCGTCGAACGCGCTGACGAGCCGGCGCTCGAGTTCGGCGTTGACCTGTTCGAGCGTCCAGGCGTACTCCTGGGTGTTTTGCACCCATTCGAGGTAACTAACGGTCACGCCGCCGGCGTTCGCGAGAATGTCGGGTACTACTGGAATATCGCGTTCGGCGAGGACGTCGTCCGCTCCGGGCGTCGTCGGCCCGTTCGCCGCCTCAACGACGACGCCGGCTTCGAGGTTCTCGGCGACTTCGGTCGTGATGACGTTCGCGATCGCCGCCGGGATCACCACGTCGACGTCGAGGGCGAGCAACGCGTCGTTGGCGATCTCCGTCGCGTCGGGATCGCCGTACTCGGCGAGGTCCCCACCCTCCTCAACGTACTCGGCCAGGCCGATCACGTCGAGCCCGTCGGGATCGTATAGCCCGCCGCTGACGTCGCTCGCGGCGACGACGTTCGCGCCCCGCCTTGCGAGCAGTCGGGCCGCCCAGGCTCCGACGTTTCCGAAGCCCTGGATCGCCACGGTCGCGTCGTCGATCGCCTCGTCCAGATGTTCGAACAGCTGCTCGGTGACGATCGAAACGCCCCGCCCCGTGGCCTCCACTCGGCCGGGCGTCCCGCCGATCTCGACGGGTTTCCCGGTGACGACCTGCGGGACGGTATAGCCCTCGTAGACCGAGTACGTGTCCATCATCCAGGCCATTACCTGTGGATTCGTATTCATGTCCGGCGCGGGGATATCGATCTGGGGCCCGATCATCCGCCGGATCCCCTCGGTGTACCGGCGGGTGAGTCGTTTGAGTTCGTCCCGGCTCAACTCCTTCGGATCGCAGGAGACCCCGCCTTTCGCCCCGCCGTAAGGCAAGTCCACTAAGGCGTTCTTCCAGGACATCCACCCCGCCAGCGCGGTGACTTCGTCCATCGTGACGCTCGGGTGATAGCGCACGCCCCCCTTGTAGGGCCCGCGCCCGCCGTCGAACTGACAGCGGTAGCCCTCGAAGACCCGCTCTTCGCCGTCGTCCATCAACACCGGCACCGAGACCTTGAGCGTGCGTTCGGGGTGTTGCATCCGCGTGAACACGTTCTCGTCGACCTCGGCGTACTCCCGGGCGCGATCCATCTGGGTTCGCATGTTCTCGACCGAACCGGATTCGCCGTTAGCCATGTCCCGACGGATCGGAGGAAGGGTGATAAATCCGGCACCTGCTCTTGAACCGAGCGATCTCCACTGTCGGCCTCGAACCGACCTCGCACCGCCGACTCCGGTACTCTCGGCACCCGTGTCGTGTGTCGGCGAACTCTACCACCGGACGATGCCGCTACCGTATAACTGCACCATCGAGTGATACCGTCGCCGGAGCCGCCGAACGGCTCAATCGGTTCGTGGAATCGCGATCGTCCCGGCGACGAAGGCGACCAGGGCGACCAGGGCGACCAGGGCGAGATCCGCCTCCCATCCTCCCGTCGGTCCTGCCCCGGTCACGGCGCGTACGCCCCGAGCGAAGTACGTAAGCGGCGAGAGCGAGACGATCGGCCGGAACCACGCCGGGAGGAGGTCGGGCGGGACGAACGTCTCCGAGAGAAAGAGCAGGGGAAGTGCCAGCGCGTTCGACGCGGCGACCACGCCGTCCTGTGAGTCGGCGACCCGACCCAGGATCGCGCCGACGCCACAGAACAGCGTTACCGCGAGCGCAACGAAGGGTACTACCGCGAGCGTCGCCCCTCGAAGGGGCACCCGCGCGCCGGTCACGAGCACCACCAAAAGGAAGACGAGCAGGCTCGCCGCGCCGATCACGCCGACGTTCACGAGGGTGTGGGCCGCGAGCCACTCGGCCCTCGATAGGGGTGTCGTCGCCAGCTTCTCGAAGCGATTGCCTTCCCGGTGGCGTGCGATCGTACTCCCGACCCGCGAGAGCGGGGTGAACAGCACCACGACCGCGAGATAGCCCGGCAGGTAGTACTCAGGAGGTTCGGTAAACAGGCCGCCGCCGGTGGGCCGCGTCCCGACGAGAACGCCGAAAATGGCGATGAGGATCACCGGGAAGAAGAAGGTGAAAAACACCGCCGTCCGCCGCCGCGAAAAGGACAGTCCGGCGGCGACCGTCTCGGCACGGACCCGATCGACGGCCGTCATCGCCCCTCCCCGTTCGGCCGAGTCCGGGCTTCGGCTTCGTCGGTTTCGTCGGTTCCGGTTCTGCTGACCCCATCAGCGTCGGTTCGCGGACTCACGTCGGCTCCGACGACCCCCTCCCCGCTCGACCCGGGTTCGATTCCCCGTGTCGTGCGTTCCGATCGACCGTTTTCGGTCCGCTCGCGGGCGTCGATCGGCGTTCCTTCGGCTCCCACCGCGGTTCCGGTGAGACGCAGGTACGCGTCCTCGAGGGTCGGCTGACGCCACTCCAACCCGTCGTACGTGACGCCTTTTTGACCTAATTCGGCGACCACCTCCCCGATTTCCTCGGGAGCGACGTCCCGAGCCACGAGAACGCCCGAGCGCGTCGTCGTATCGTAACCTGCCGCCGCGAGCACGCGCTCGCCCCGTTCCGTGTCGGCGAGATCGATCCGCAGGGAACTCTCCCCACCGTGGGCTGCGACGAGCGTTCGGGGAGCGTCGACCGCGACGAGTTCGCCGTTCGCGAGTAGACCTACTCGGTCGGCGAGGCGTTCGGCTTCGGCCATGTCGTGGGTCGTGAGGATCAGGGTCGTCCCGCCCGCGGCGAGGGCCTCGAGGGTCCCCCACAGCGCGCGCCGTCCCGCCGGATCGATCCCGGTCGTCGGCTCGTCGAGGTAGAGTAGCTCGGGGTCGTTGACGAGCGCCGTCCCGACACAGACTCGGCGTTTCTGTCCGCCTGATAAGTCCTCGTGGGGCGTCGTAGAGCCCGGCATAATAGGTTAGCAGTTCGCGCGCGGTGAGCCGCGCGGCGGGCGAGAACTCCTGGGGGAGCAGTCCTATCCGGGATCGATCGACGTTCCGGGGGGCTGACCCGAACACCGTTACGTCGCCACTGTAATCGGTGGTGCCTGTCAGTGCGCGGACGAACGTGGTCTTGCCCGCGCCGTTCGGCCCGATCAGACAGCACACCTTGCCGCGTCCGACGGTCAGGGAAACGTCGTCGAGCGCGACCGTCTCGCCGTAGTGCCGCCCGACGTTCTCGGCGACGAGTGCGGCCCCGTCGTCCCCGCGTTCCATACGAGTCGTAGCCCGCGTGGCGGCCTAAGGGGTTCGGATTCGCCCGCTCGGTGTCCGCCTTCGCACGATCTCACCTCCCGTTCGTTTCGTCGTTCCTCACACGACTACACCCTGTGGGACGCCAACATACCTCGGCAGTCGTCCGAACTACCGGCGTTCGTACCCGCGTTCTCCGGCGCTTTTCAGTGTCTGTACCCTTTACTCGACGTGAACGTCACCGAAGCGATCGAGAGTCGGCGGTCGGTCCACGACTACGCCGACGAACCGCTCGACGACGAGACGATAGAAGAACTGTTCGACCGGGTGAAATATACGCCCTCGGGGTACAATCTCCAGCCCTGGGAGTTCCTCGTGCTCCGCGACGAGGAGAACAAACGACGCCTGCGCGAACGGGCGTTCGATCAGGCACACGTCACCGACGCGGCGGCGGCCGTCGTTGTGCTCGGGAACAGCGATCCCGCGGCCCACGCCGATCGGATCTTCGACGACTGGCTCGATAAAGGCTACCTACCCGACGAGGAGACCAGGGACGAATTGATCGACCAGGTAGAGGGCTGGCGCGAACGTACCGAAGAGGAAAACCGCGTCTGGACCACCCGGAGCACGGCACTGGGAGTGATGACGCTCATGTACGCCGCCTGGGAGATGGGGATCGCCTCCGGCCCGATGGAGGGCTTCGATCCCGACGGCGTACGCGAGGAGTTCGATATCGGCGAGGGCTACGAGCCGGTCATGCTGGTGACGCTCGGCTACCCCACCGAGGACGCCGACGACCTCGACGGCCCACGGAAGCTGCGTCGGCCCGTCGAGGAGATCACTCATTTCGAGACGTTCGACCCGACCCCCGAAACCGAACCCGCCGCCGAGGCCGTCGAAGCCGAAGCCAGCGCGGACGACGACTGAGCGTGAGTACCACCCGATCCGTTGGCCGTCCGACCGCCCCGCTACGGTCGGCCGTCCTGCTAACGGAACCGTGATCGCGGGCCGCTGAAGCCGTCGCACGGACCTACGAGGCGACGGCGCTATCCGGTCGGCAGTGCTTCATCGAGGCGTGGGCTCCGAGTCGTCCCGAGGAGCGCTCGCCGGGATCACGAACACCGACCGTCGGGTGTTAGTGCTCGCGTTCGCGCGGACGGCCGACGCCTTCGGGAACTCCTTTCTGGTCGTCGTCCTGCCCTTATACGTCGCCGGGCCGATCGATCTCGGCGGACTCGCCGGCGTCCCCGTTCCCCTGGCAGGGTCGCTCACCGGGGCGCTCGCGATCGGGATCGCGCTGTCGGCGTTCAGCGTCGCCAGCAGCCTCGCCCAGCCCCTCGTCGGCCGCCTGTCGGATCGAACCGGCAGACGACGAGCGTTCGTGCTCTGTGGACTCGTGGTACTCGCGGCCGTGAACGCCGCGTACGTGTTCACCGAGGGCTACCCCGTAGTGCTCGGGTTGCGCGTCCTGGGCGGCGTCGGCGCGGCGCTGACGATCCCGCCGACGGTGGCGTTGATCGACGACGTCGCGCCGGACGCCCGTGGGGAGAGCTTCGGCGTGTTCAACGCTGCCCGACTGCTCGGTTTCGGCGTCGGGCCGGTCGTCGCCGGCGCGATCGTGAGCGTCGATCGCTATGCCGTCGCCGGCCGAACGGTATCGGGGTTCGACGTCGCGTTCGTCGTTGCGGCGGCCGCCGCCGCGCTCGGATTCGTCCTCGTCGCACGATTCGTCCGCGATCCGGACGGCCTCACGAGCGCCGGTACCGAGCGCTCGCTCGCGGCCGGCGATCCCGGCGGCGACGAGGCCGGGCGGTCCGTGCTCGCGGCCGGGGTCGCCTCGTTCGCCATCGCGGCCGTGCTCGCCGGGTTCGCTCCCCTGGAGAACGCGATCAACGCCCGACTCGATCAGGGTAGTACCGTGTTCGCGATCCAGTTCGCCGCCGGCGTGCTCGCTACGATCTCCCTCCAGGCACCGATCGGGCGCGCGAGCGATCGGTACGGTCGCCGTCCGTTCCTGTTGGCGGGCTTTGCGCTATTAGTGCCGGCGACGCTCGCTCAGGGGTTCGTGTTCGACTCGCTTTCGATGCTGGTCGCGCGATTCGGCCAGGGCGTCGCGGTGACGCTCGTCTATACGCCGGCGCTCGCGCTCGCGGGTGACCTGGCGGGAACCGGGGGAACCGCGGGTCGACTGGCGACCGTGACGACCGCCTACGGCCTGGGCGTGGCTGTCGGCCCGATCGTCGCCGGCGCGCTCGTGGGACACGGCTTCGCGATACCCTTCGTCGTCGGCGCGGCGCTCGGCGTGTGTGGCTTCGGCCTCGTCTACGTCGGCGTCGAGGAGAGCGCGTCGGGTTCGTGATCGAGCCTCGATGATGTCGTCATATTTGTGCTCGATATCTCCAGAAAGTATTTGCTAGGTTCGGTTGTTCGATTAGTGGCATGTACCGACGGAGATATATCGTAGCGATCGGGACGGCCGGTGTGAGTTTGGCCGCCGGTTGCAGTGGTGGTGGGAGCGCCGATGGCGGTACTGACAGTAGCAGTAACAGCGGAAGTGCAAGCAGTACTACGACCGATGGCGACGGTCGAACTACTGCTGCCGGATCGACAATGACGGCGACCGAGACTACTACTGAATCCACTACTGAGACGACCACTGAACCGACGACGACCCAGGAGACCGAGACTTCGACCGCAACGGAAACCAGTACGACTCCCGGTGACACCGCATCACTCCTCGAAATATCGGGCACGGAACTCGAAGAAGGCGAGTACGACGTTGCCGTTGTCGGCGAGATCGAGAACACCGGCAATCAGCGTTTCTCGTACGTTGAGACGACGGCAACGTTCAGAAACGACGCCGGGGACGTGCTCGATACGACGATGACGAACCTCGCCGGACTCGGCGTGGGTCAGGTCTGGCAGGTCTACGTCCCGTACTTGGGGGAGAAATCCGAAGTCGCGGACGGCGAGTTGTCGATCAGCGACACGACCGTCGGAGAGATTCCCGAACCACCGGACAGCGTCGAACTGCTCGAAGATAGCTTGGAACCGCCTGCCGACGACTTCAGCGGGCCGACCGTGACCGGCCGTGCGGAGAACACGAGCGATTCGTCGATCGGCTACCTCGAAGCCGCGGCGACGTTCAGCGCGGAGAACGGGAACGTCCTCGGCAGCGGCTTCACGAACATCACCGACCTACCTGCGGGCGAGACGTGGCGTTTCGAGATCGAGTTCACGAGCTACTCGACCGATGCCGGCGACGACGGCAGCGATTACGAACTGTACCTGACTGACTCGGCGCTCTGAGCTAGCCGATCCACCCCCGATTGTAATCTCCCTCGCGAACCGAAGCCCGACAACGGATCGATCGCGTTCAATTCAGTTCGGGCAAGTACTCGGCGTTGGCCGCGATCAGTTCCTCGGTCATCTCGTAAATCTCGGCAAGCGTAAGCGACGCCGCCGTCAGCGGATCGTGTTTGACCGCCCGGTGGACCTTCTCACGGTCGTTCTCCAGTGCCCCTTCGACGGTCAGGCGGTGGACGGCAACGTGTCGGCGACAGAAGGGAACGACTTCGGTGGGGAGGTCGCCGACCGAACAGGGACGAACTCCGGTGGCGTCGGCGAGCACGGGACCCTCGACGCAGGCGGCGCTCGGCAGGTTCGTAATCGTGTTCGTTCGGTTGCTCACGTCGAGGTTGAATCGTCGGGTCGTGTCGGTCTCGATCGAGTGAATCAGCCGCGAGGCGTACTCCTCGGAGCGCTCGACGCTCACGCTGTCGAGGTCGACCCCCAGATCCGGGTCGTCGCGCTCCGTTGCCCGTTCGGTCCAGCCGTCGAGGTACGCGCCCGTCGCCATCCGCCCGGCGTAGTCAGTGCCCGCCAGTTCCTCGATCGTTTCCGGGTCGGTCCGGAAGTACGGAACGTACTCGGAGAAGTGATGGGAGGACTCGGTCGGGAAGTACCCGAAGTGCCGTAACATCTCGAAGCGGACGGTATCGCGCTCGTAGGTCGCCGAATCGGCCATCGCCTCCCGGAGGGCCGGATAGACCGACTCGCCCCGATGGGTAGCTCGTAGGAACCACGCGAGGTGGTTGATGCCCGCGACCCAGTAGTCGAGTTCCGCTCGGGGAACGCCGGCGTAGTCAGCGACGGCATCCGCGGTATGGGGAACGCTGTGACAGAGGCCGACGGTCGCGACGTCAGTCGCCTCGAACATCGCTTCGCAGAGGATCGCCATCGGGTTCGTGTAGTTCAAGAATAATGCGTCAGGACAGATTGCTTCGATGTCGGCGGCGATATCGAGTAGCGTTGGGATCGTCCGGAGTGCTCGAAAGACGCCTCCTGGACCGGCAGTATCGCCGATCGCCTGTGCGACGCCATGTCTTTGGGGGATACGGATCTCGTTTTCGAACGGTTCGGTACCGCCGACGTTGATGGTATTGAGAACGTAATCGGCACCCTCTAGCGCCGCGCGACGATCGGTCGTCGCCTCGATCGTGGCGTCGAGATCCTCGTTAGCGACCATCGCCTCGGTGACCGTCGCAGTTCGGTCGAGCCGGCGTTCGTCGACGTCCATGAGGGAGATCGTGCTGTCGGATAGCTCCTCGAACGAGAGGACGTCGCCGACGAGCTTCGTCGCGAAGACCATGCTGCCCGCTCCGAGGAAGGCAATTTTGGGCATCTATACCGTACTCGGCACTCGGGGCCACAAGTCCGCTTCGGCGAACCGTCGACTGAACCGACGACGGCTTTCGCGTGGTGTGCTCGACCCTCGACGCGGCCGTAGGTAATGCAGTTCACGGCCACGCCGAATCGCGATCGCCGAACCGGATCGACGGACCGATCTCCCGCCCGTTCCGGAGGAACTTTTACCCTCACTATCGACGGACACGTGTGGACTATCGAACCCTCGGCGCGACCGGCACGAAGGTCTCCGATCTCTGTTTCGGCACTTGGCGCTTCGGCAAGCGGACCGGCGATACCTTAGAGACCGACGAAGAGGAAGCCCACGACCTGCTCGACGCCTGCTGGGAGCACGGAATCAACTTCATCGACACCGCGAACGTCTACGGCAACCCCAACGGCACCGCCGAGGAGTGGATCGGCGACTGGCTCGCAGACCACGATCGGGAGGACTTCGTGCTCGCTTCGAAGGTCTACTTCCCGTTCGACGGCTGGGGCGACCCCGGCCCGAACGATTCGGGGCTCGGGCGCAAACACGTCCGCGCACAGATCGAGGGGACGCTCGATCGGCTCGGGACCGATTACCTCGATCTCTATTACATCCACCGCTTCGACGAGGGGACCCCGGTTACCGAGACCCTAGATACCCTCGATACGCTCGTCGACAAGGGGAAAGTGAACTACCTCGGCGCGTCGACGATGGCCGCCTGGCAGCTCACGAAAGCGCTCTGGAAATCGGACGTCGAGGATTACGAGCGGTTTTCGGTGACCCAGCCGCTCTTTCACGCCGCGTACTACGAGGACGTTGCGGAGTATCTCGACGTCTGTGCCGACCAGGATCTGGCGGTGTGTCCGTACTCGCCGCTCGCGGGCGGCTTTCTCACCGGGAAATACGAACGCCTCGATCCCGGCGACCCCCAGGCGGTCGAAGCGCCCGACGGCTCCCGGGGTGGTTTCGACGAGCAGTTCACCGAGTACTACCTCTCTGAACGCGGCTGGTCGGTGCTCGATACCGTCCGCGAGGTCGCCGACGAGGCCGAGGCCACCCCCGCCCAGGTCGCACTGCGCTGGCTGATCGACCAGCAGGAGTTCACGTGTGTGCCCATCGTCGGTGCGCGCACGACCGACCAGTTGGACGACAACGTCGGTGCCGTCGACCTCTCGCTGTCGCGCGATCAGCACGACCGGATTACCGAGGCACGTTACGACGAGTCAGGACAGGTCATCGGGCACTAACCCCTCTTAGCCCGTCGTCCAGTCGTCGGCGCTCTCGAACGCTACAGCGCTCTGATTCGGGTACGCCGCTACGATTCGGCGCAGTTCGGTCGCGATCGTCACAGCGGGCCGATTTTTGTCATGTACGACCACGACACCTTCGTGATCGTCAGGTGAGAGATCAGTTGCATTGAAATCACGGACGTTGTTGGTAACGAGTACCGCGTTCGTCTCACGACAGTGCGGAAGGATGTCCTCGAAGTCGTCCGCGCCCTCGAACAACGCGTCCAGCACGGACTCGGCGGCGATGCCGTGCCCTCTCAGTTCCGCCGCTATAGCTGGATCGAGGTTCTCGTCGATGAGGAATCGCCATGCGGATGAGGACTGTCGCCGTTCTCGTCTTCCTCGGCACCCATTCGATCACTCGTTCATATCTGGGGACGGATCGATATCCGCCAGCCAGTCCTGCGCGATCCGTTCACGGAGTTCCTCGCTGGCGTACGTACGCGCCTCACGATGTCGTGTCATCTCTTCGGTGTGGGCGTGGTAGTACGCCAATGCGTGGTACACGTCGGCCACCTCGATTCGAAACGTCTCGGCGAACTCCTCGGGCGTCATATCGCCGGCTCCGTCCCGAAGTCGATCGTACACGTCGAGCACCGATATTCGCCGATCGCTAACCCGCGGCTCGCCATCGAACAGTTCGTCCGCGACGATCCGTGGATGTTCCGGGTCCGGCACGGTCGCGCTCCGATCGGTCGCCATTACATCAGCTTATACCGTGAACGCAGTTATACGTATCCCCATCGAGCAGTGGGAACGTCGACAGTTGCAGGGCAATCGGTGGTACACCATCGATTCATCGGGCCGAAGCCGAGTCGAGATGCTATCAGGCCCAATGATCCCGCGAGTGTCCACACGGTGTACGGTCGATCGGTCGTGACAACCGAGAGCCCGGTTCGGTCGCCGGACCCGTCTCGGTGGGCTTTTGTCCCCCTGTCTCCTCGGAATCGAACGGTGTTGCTTCGATGACGTCCGTCACGAAACTCACCCTGTCGAGCGGCGACCGAGGAACGCTCGATGCGGTCGTCTCGGATATCGTGTCGGTCGTCGAACGCAAGGGCGCGGATCTCCGGGGCCCACACACCGATCCGCCGACCGAGTATCGGGTCCCTCGATCGAAGACGCTGACCGGCGGCGGGGGGCGGTTTTCGCCCTGGAGCTACACCGTCTACACCAGGGAGATGGAGATCGTCGGCCACGAGGACGCCGCCCGCGTCGCCGCGACGTACGAGTTCCCCCCGAAAGTCCACGTCGAGGTCGAACTCGACCGTATCCACACCGCGGGTAGCCGAAACCGCTGACGACAGACGACACCCGACACAGCGGCCGCCTTCTATCGTTCGTGTCCCGCCGACCTCGGCGTAGTTTCGCTCTCGTGCGATCCGGTGTCGGGGGAAGTGATTCATGGATCCACGACATCGGCGTGCTGTGGTGAAAGCTCGACCCGTGTGTGGGCGTGATTTATACCGATCGGCCGTGTGGCCGGGGCATGAGCGAAGCGACCGAGCGCTCGCACCTGACCGAACTGCGCCGCGATCTCCACCAGCGTCCCGAGCTCGCCTGGCGGGAGTTCTACACGACGAGCCGGATCGTCGACGAACTCGAACGGATCGGCGTCGACGAACTGTACTACGGCGAGGAGGCGATCGCGCCCGAACACCGCATGGCCGTCCCCGACGAGCGCGACGTGGAAGCCGCCCTCGCGCGTGCCCGCGACGCCGGGGCGCGTTCCGATGTCCTGGAAGCGGCCGCCGGCGGGTACACCGGCGCGGTCGCCGTCGTTCACCAGGGAGAGGGCCCGACCGTCGGCCTCCGGGTCGACATCGACGGCCTCCCCCGCGCCGAGTCCGCGGCGGAAGATCACGATCCGGTTCGCGAGGACTTCCGTTCGCTACACGACGAGCGGATGCACGCCTGCGGGCACGACGCACACGTCACGATCGGCGTCGGCGTGCTCGAAGCCATCACCGAAAGCGACTTCGAGGGCACCCTCAAGGTCTTCTTCCAGCCGGGCGAGGAGCAAGCCGCCGGCGGGAAGGC
>PXQR01000120.1 GCA_003021235.1 Halobacteriales archaeon QH_6_64_20
CGTCGTCGCCCGGAGAAAAGAATCGACCGATAAACCCCCCTGAACGCGTGCGCCGCCGCCGGTCGGCAGGACGTGGTTGGTCCCACTGGCGTAATCGCCCGCCGCCACTGGCGTATGGGGACCTAAGAAGACGCTGCCCGCGCTGTCGATCCGTTCCAGGAGGGCTTCGTCCTCCTCGGCTTGAATCGAGAGGTGTTCGGCGGCGTACTCCTCGGCGAATCCGATGACTTCGCTCATCGAACGCGCGAGCAGGACGCCGCTCGCGTCGTTCGCGAGGGCCTTCCCGATCGTTTCGGCGCGCTCGCGCTCGCCGACCTGCCGCTCGATCGCCGCGACGATCCCATCGGCGAGATCGGGGTCGTCGGTCACCGCGACGACCGATGCCTCGGGGTCGTGTTCGGCCTGGGCAAGCAAGTCCGTAGCGACGAATCGTGGGTCCGCGCTCGCGTCACAGAGTACGAGGACCTCGGAAGGACCGGCGAGGAAGTCGATCGCGACGTCGTTCCGTACGTCGGCTTTCGCCGCGGTGACCCACTTGTTGCCCGGGCCGACGATCTTTTGTACCGGCGAAAGCGTCTCGGTGCCATAGGCCAGCGCCGCGATGGCCTGGGCGCCCCCGGCCTGGTAGACTGAATCGGCACCGGCCAGGGAAATCGCCGCAAGCGTCGCGGGGTTCGGCGGGTCCCCTGGCGGCGTCGTCACGACGACCTGCTCGACCCCGGCGACCGTCGCGGGCACGACCGTCATGATAGCACTCGATGGGTAGGCCGCCTCGCCCCCGGGAACGTACGCACCGACGCGCGAGAGCGGGCGGAAGCGCCGGCCGAGCTCTCGACCACTGAAATCGGCACGCCAGTCCGTCGGTAGTTGACGCTCGTGGAACTCCCTGACGTTGCCGATCGCGGTCTCGATCGCGTCTCGGAGATCGCCGTCGATCGTCTCGGCGGCGCGTTCGGCGTCGTCGGTGATCTCGATACTGCCCACGTCTACGTCGTCGAACTCGCGGGCGTACTCCCGGAGCGCGGCGTCGCCTTCCTTGCGTACCTTAGAGACGATGTCACGGACGTCCTCGCGGACGGCATCGATCCCGGCGTCGCGGTCGAAGAGGGTCCCCCGTTCGGCCGGCGAAAGGTCCGCGACGGTTCTGACCTGCATGCCGGCGGCTTTCTCGTCCGTGAGCAAAAGCGAACCGTTCGTAACCGTCCCGACGGTTCCGTGCCGGCTCCGCGCTCCCGTCCTCGCGCGGAGGACCGGAAGCCGGCTCCGAGCCGAGGCCAGGCTATCCCGGTCGAAGAGCGCGCCACAACGCGACTGTGCGAGCGACGCGATCGATCCGGACCCGAGCGGGAGATACGAGGGCGTGGCGCTCAGGACGGGCGGCGTTCCCGGAGGGTAATGGGCACGTCACCGGCCGGCTGGGTCGACATCCGGGGATCGAGTTCGAGCGGTTCCTGGGGAACGAGTCGGTAGTCCTGGCCGATCGTCGCGAGCACGAGGATCGCTTCGAGGAGGGCGAACCGACGGCCGATACAGGTCCGCGGGCCGGCTCCGAAGGGAACGTAGGCATAGCCTTTCGACTCGGGCCCCGCCTCGCGCCACCGGGCGGGCCGAAAGGCAAGCGGATCGTCGTAGAACCGCTCGTCGCGGTGGACGCTGTGGACGGCGAGATGCGTCCTGGTCCCCGCCGGCACGCGATAGCCGTCGATCCGCACGTCCCGCGTCGCGACCCGGGGGATCGTGTGTGCGGGCGGGTAGAGCCGCAGGGCTTCGGTGACGATCCGTTCGGTAACCGAAAGCGCCGAGACGTCCCCGGGCGTGGGGCATTCGCCGCCGAGAACCTCGTCGAGTTCCCCGTGGAACCGATGACGGACCCGTCGGTCTGAACCGAGCTCGTAGAACGCGTAGGTCAGCGCCAGCGCGGTCGTCTCGTGGCCGGCGAACAACAGCGTCACCAGCTGATCGACGATCGCCGTCTCGGAGAGGGCGTCCGTCCCGTCCGTCTCCGCCGACGGATGCCCTCCTTCGCCATCGTCGCCGCCCTCGGCGTCGGACGCCGCGACGAGCGCCGAGAGCAAGTCGTTTCCCCGCTGCCCGGCGGCACGCTCGTCGATCAGGTCCCGGAGCTGGGCGCGGAGCGTGGTCCGTGCGCGCTCGAAGCGTCGGCGCGAGGGCGTCGGCACCGATCGGGGAAGGACGAGCGAGGTCGGCGTGAACCAGGCGTTGAGGTCGGCGGCCGCACGGCGTAGCGCCCGGCCCCCATCGGGATCGAGGCGGCGGCCGAACAGGGTGCTACAGATGATTTCGAGCGTGAGCGCCGTCGCCTCGCCGAGCAGCGACAGCGTCTCGCCGTCCGTCCAGCGATCGGTACGGCGCTCGGTCAGCGCGACCATCTCCGCGGCGTACGATCGGATCCGGCCCGGCGAGAAGAAGTCCTCCAGACGGCTCCGCTGTGTCGCCCACCGTGAGTCTTCGACGGCGAGTAATCCCTCGCCGAAGGCGACGGTGAAGACGTCGCTTCGCCCGAAGGCCTCGCGGTCGGTGCTGAGTACGCGTTCGAAGCCGGCCGGATGGGTGAGATAACAGACCTCGCCGAACCCGAGCAGATCGGCGAGGAACACGTCCCCACAGTCCAGAGCGCTCCGTCGGACGAAGCCGAACTGATCGCGGGCGTACCCGACCGTGTGTCCGACGAGCGGCGCTCCGGAAGGCGAGGGTGGTCGGGACGTCATAGCCATACGACCGGCGAGCGATCACATAAGCGTACCGCGGACGACCCCAGTTGATGGTTCTCCCGGCCGGTAGCCGTCGATGCAGTAGCCCAGAGGTGTCGTCCGAGACCCAACGACCGGCCTCGTTCCCGGCGGCGTGGCGTCTCGGCCGGGAATCTTCTATCGGGTGTGAGTTCGTTACAGCAGGGAGCCAGGCCCTCCTCGACCGTCGCCGAACCGGGGACGGCTCACTCCTCTTCGATCGGGCTGACGCCGAGCACGGAGAGTACGGCACGACAGAACAGATAACAGACGAGCGCGAAGGCCGCGAACGTCGTCGGCGCGGCGAGGAGTCGAGCCGTTCGATAGGCGAGTACGATCCGACTCGTCCCGAGGATCACGAAACTCACGAGGATCAGCCCGAACGCGACCAGCGCGAGGAAGACGAACCGGTTTCGATGCATACGATCGCCCGGACGAAGCCGTGGCTCGGTACTGAAGATGTCGCCCGAGACACTAACGACCGGCTTCATCCCTGCCAGCGTGGCGCGTCGGCCGGGAAACCCTCGTGTCGGGCGGGTCTATCGGCGACCATCCCCGGAACCGACTCACGCCGGTTCCGTGTTCTGCTGTGTATTGCGTACCCGGGTTCTCCGTGCTGTCATCGCGTCCTGGTAGACGAACTCGGACGGGGACTGAGGTACGCACCGATCGGTACGCTCGGTTAGCAGGTAAGTCCTTCGTAGGTATGGATGGCTGGCTCATCTCGCAGGAACGTTCTATACTGAAAGCGGTGCGGTTGGGGCAAGCGCTGCATGCGCGAGCGAGGACCGTGGTCCGAGTGAGCGTTTTCGATGGGGATTTTTCTCAGGCTCGCAGCGAGCGGAGCGAGCGAGGACCCTGAGAAGAAGGTGCGATCGCAACGCGGAAACGGACTCGTCGGCTGGATCGAGTATGGAACTACTCGCGGTCGAGGGGATCGGCGAGGTGCAAGCCGGCACGGACCTCGCCGGTTTGCTTGCCGAACACTCGGAGAACGATCTCGGACCCGAAAACGTCGTGTGTGTCGCGAGCACGATCGTCTCGAAAGCCGAAGACAGGGGTGTCGACCTGGCCGACTTTCCGGCGGGCCCCCGGGCGAGCGAGATCGCGGCGCGACTCGAAGACCTCACGGGTGAGGAAAAGGACCCGCGCTTCGCCCAGGCAGTACTGGAGGAGAGCACCGAAGTACTCATCGAGGCCCCGTTCCTGCTGGCCGAAACGCGCTTCGGGCACGTCACGGTGAACGCCGGCATCGATCGTTCGAACACGCCCGACACCGATCTCCTCTTGCTCCCGAAACGCCCCGCCGAGAGCGCCGCCCGGGTTCGATCCGCTCTGCCCGGAAGCCCCCCGGTGGTCGTTACCGACACCTCCGGGCGGCCCTTTCGTCACGGTCAACGCGGGGTAGCAATCGGCTGGGCAGGCCTGCCGGCGAGTCGCGACTGGCGCGGCGAGCGCGACCGTAGCGGTCGGGAACTCGACGTTACCGTCCAGTGCGTCGTCGACGAACTCGCTGCGGCGGCCAACCTACTGATGGGCGAGGGTAGCGGCGGAACACCCGCAGTGGTCGCCCGCGACTGGGAGTTCGGCCCCGTCGACGGGAGCGACGAGGTGTTTCGGGCGGTCGAGACGGACTTCGTCCGCCAGGCGCT
Organism: Halobacteriales archaeon QH_6_64_20; assembly: GCA_003021235.1. Taxonomy (GTDB): domain Archaea; phylum Halobacteriota; class Halobacteria; order Halobacteriales; family Halococcaceae; genus PXQR01. The sequence goes on from PXQR01000120.1 coordinate 4,403, forward strand.
CCGGGGGTGGTCGTATGTTCGGGATTGAGCTCACGCCCGAGTACCCGGCGAGCGAGGTCGCCGAGTACGCCGTCCAGGCCGAACGCGCGGGCTTCGAGCGGGTGCTCGCGAGCTGTCACTACAACAACCGCGACCCGTTCCTCGCGCTCGCGGCGATCGCGCGGGCGACCGACGAAGTAGAGTTGGGACCGGCCGCGGCGAATCCCTACACGACCCACCCGGTGAAACTCGCCTCGCAGATCGCAACCCTCGACGAAGCGAGCGACGGGCGGGCGCTACTGGGCATCGGCGCGGGCGACCGCTCGACGCTCGCGAGCTTGGGGATCGAACACGACCGGCCGCTGCGCCGAGTGTTGGAGAGCTTTCGCTTCGCACGGGAGCTCTGGGCCGGCGAGACGGTGACCCACGAAGGGACGTTCACCGCGCGGGACGCCTCGCTCAACTACGAGGTCGGCTCCGTCCCCGTGTACGTCGGCGCACAGGGACCCGGGATGCTTCGGATGAGCGGCAAACACGCAGACGGTGCGCTCGTCAATGCCTCCCATCCCGCGGACCTGTCGTGGTCGGCCGAGCGGATCGCGGAGGGATTAGCCGATCGGCCCGAGAGGTACGGCGAGTTCGACACGGCGGCTTTCGCGAGCGTGAGTGTCGCCGAGGAGGGTGAGGCCGCCCGCGAAGCCGCTCGACCGCCCGTGGCGTTCATCGCCGGCGGGGCCGCGCCGCCGGTGCTCGACCGCCACGACATCACAGTCGAGCGATCGACGGAGATCGGCGAGCACCTCGAAGCGGGAGAATACACCGAGGCGTTCGAGGCGGTAACTCCCGAGATGATCGACGCCTTCTCGATCGCGGGAACGCCCGGAACGGTGGAACGGAAGCTCGACGCGCTCTTCGATCACGTCGATAGCGTGGTGTGTGGCTCGCCGCTCGGGCCCGAGAAGGACGAGGCTATTTCGCTTCTGGGGGCGACGACCGATCGACTCCGGGGAGCGCGTCGCTAAGCGCGTCGAGGACGGCACCGGCGACCAAATAGCCGAAGAAGCCGCTCGAAAAGGCGACGATCACGACGCCGAAGAACAACGAGATCGCCGAGAGCGGACCGGTCAGCGCGATCTCGCCGAACACGACGACGAACCGAACGAGTATGTCCGCCACCTGCGCGACGACGAGTTCCATGGAACCCCCTACCTGCCGGCGGTACTTGTGCGTGTCCTCTCGTCGCGTGAACTCCGATGCGGCCCGTTCGATCCGTTCGATCCGTTCGATGCGCCCCGCCACGGCTAAGCGGCCGGCAACCCAGCGGTCGGTATGGGAGAGGACGCCTCGATCGACGAGTTCATCGACGCGGTCGACGAGCGCAACGGAACCGACGGGGACGACGAAACCGATAGGTTCGGGGGCGACGGGAGCGAGGAGAACGACGAAACCGAGGGGAACGACGGCGAGACGGGAAACGACGGACTCGACGGAGGGGACGAGGCGGTCGCACCGACGGTGACGACGTACGAGTGGACGCCGGCGAAAGCGACCTGCGACGTCTGTGGAGCGACGATCGAACGACGGTGGCGCGACGGCGACGGGTTGGTGTGTAGCGACTGCAAGGAGTGGTAGCACTCGGCCAGCGCTCGAAGCCGGGGCCCGTCGTGAACGGAAGTCGCGAGCAGGACACCGCGAGAAGCGGACGCGGCGTTCGATCTCAGCGTAACCGAGCGAGACGAACGGTACGCGGTATCGGAGTCGCCCACGGCGCGGTAGGCGCGGAGACGTGGGCTACCGGTTCGGTACGGCCAGAGGGAAATCGAAGGTAGGGGTTAGGCCACGTTGTAGCCCTTTTCCCTGAGGAAGTCCTCGATCCGTCCCCTGTGGTTGCCCTGGAGTTCGATCGAGTCGTCCTCGACGGTACCCCCACACGCGAACTTCGATTTGAGGTCCGACGACAGACTGGACATGTCGACGTCCCGCGGATCGAAGCCTTCGACGATCGTTACCTCCTTGCCGTATCGGCGCTCGTCGATGCGGATGTTGATCTGCTGGGACTCTCTGGCGACGTCCTCGCAGACGCAGAGTTCCTGGGGCAGTCCGCACGTCGAGCAGACTTCCGACATTGCGATGGCAGCTACGCGAGTTACCTATTAAACACTGTCGGGGCCTCACACGATCCTCGCCGAGCGCTACCCGTAGGGATCGGCCCGGGGCGTTTGGGCTCAACGAACGGGTTCGAATCACGAGCGACGACCGAACGGCCGGCCGAAACGCGAGCGCTCGGCCACCAACTCGTCGACGAGCGCGATTGCTTCGCTGGCTTCGGCGTCGCTTCCCCGCTCGGCGTACCGGACGTGTTCGTAGATCTCGCCGACCCGGCGAGCGCGCTCGTCGGCACCGACCGCCGCGAGATACGCCCGGGGAGTTTCGCCCGGGCGGCGCTCTCGATGCTGGCGCGACAGCAAGTATTCGAGGCGCGAAAAGGCCCGTTCGGCGTCCGATACCGGATCGCGCGAGCGTTGGCGACGGAGCCACAACGCCCGGTAGACCCGTTCGGTCGCGCCGCTACGGCTCGCGCCCGCGACGACGCCGCCGAGCACGATCAAACTCAATAGCACTCGCTCGCGCGTCGGTCTCGGCAGTTCGGGGCCAGCGTCGCCCGAACTCGCGTTCGCACCGCTCGCGTTCGTCGCGGCTCCCTCGCTGCGAGCGACCCCGCCGGTGCTCGCGGGTCCGAGCCCGCTCGTGGCGTTCGTGGCGTTGGCCTGGTTTACGCCACCCGGGTCGCTCGCGCCGCCCACGTCGCCGCCGGGATCGCCGCCGGCCACATCGGGCTGGTTGTCCGCACTGAACGACTCCGCGGAGGCGTTCGTCCCGCTCGTGGCGTCGGAGAGGCCCGACGCTGGGGTGGCCCCGCTCGTGTCGTCGCGCCCGCCCGCAGCCCCCACACCCCCCTCCAAACTGCTCTGTTCTGCGGCCTGGCGGGGACCGCTCGGCGTCGGGTCGAACCGGATCCATCCCTCCTCGGGGAAGTACACCTCGACCCAGGCGTGCGAGTCGAATCCCCTGACAACCCATTCGTTCTCGCCCACCTGCTCGCCGGGGGTGTAGCCGACGACGAACCTGGCAGGAACACCCTGACTGCGAAGCATTGCGGTCATCGTCGTCGCGTAGTAGACACAGTAGCCCGATTCCATCTCGAAGACGAAGGCGTCGGCGACGTCGCCGTCGGGCCGTTCCACGTCGAGGGAGTACTCCTTGTTGTTCTCGAGCCAGCGTTCGATCACCCGTGCGGTCTCGTAGGAGGTGTTGGCGTTCGCGGTGAGTTGGGTCGTAAAGTCACCGACGCGATCGGGCGTGCTCGCGGGCAACTGGGTGTAGCGCTCGGCGATTCGCTGTGGGTACTCCTCGCCGGCGTTCTGAAGGTCGCTGGCGCTGGCATCGGGCACCCGGCTCGTCACGGTATAGCTCGTCCCTGCGGAGAGAGCGTTCGCCGGCCGGAGCCCACTGGTAGGGGTGACCTGGGTTCGATCGGCCACCTCGCTTCCGACGTCGGTCGGGCGCCAGGCGGCGGGGATGACGCCGAGTTCGGCTCGAGGTTGGTAGGTCTGTTCGAGTTCCCGCGAGTCGCCCGGCGGGTCGGCGAGCGACCCCTGGTACGGGCGGACGTTACCGGTGCGATACCAGTCGCTTCCGGTATACCGATCGTACGCGCCGACCCGCCAGTACGCCGGGGCCTCGCTTCGAACCCTGAATCGAACCTCGGGCGAGAGGCTCACGCTTCCGAGCACGCTCACCTGCTCGTCGGCGTTCAGGAGGTTCGCCTCGATCGTCTCCCCACTCGAACCACCGGCTACGAGGGGATCGGCCGCCCCGCCCGGGACGATGCTCAACAGAAGCGAGGTGACGATCATCGCCGCGAGCACGAGCGAGACGGACTCGGCCCCGCGCAGGTCGCCTGCCCGCCGGTCGAGGTCGCCGAATCCGACGAGTCCGGCCGCGCCCACCACTCCTAAAAGGGTCAACGGAGCGCCCGCGTCGCCGGTGAGGACGAACAGCGTCAGTGCGCTCCCGCCGCTCGACGCGGCGAGCACGTACCGCCGCCGGATCGTGAAATACCACAGCAGAAAGGTCGGGGCCGGAACGAACGCGATCGCCCAGACGCCGGCGTTCACCACCCGTAGTACCGACAACCCGGTAAGCAGTGCCACGACATCGGCCGTGAAGCCGTCGACGCTCGCGAGCAACCGAAAGCCGTCGGGGATCGAGCGCACATACCAGAAGGCCCCGAGCACTAAGAGCACGCTCCCGAGGACGAGTGCGAGCGGTGTTCGCAGGAAGCGGCCACAGACCAGTCCGGCGAGCAACGCGCCCGCGACGACGAGCGCGAACCGACCGCTCACGCCCACGACGTCCGTCACCCGGTAGAGGACGGTCAGGTACGACAGCGTCACCAGCGCGGCCGCCGCGAGCGCGAGCGCGCGCACTGGGTCGACGATCGAGACGTCACCGAGCGAGGACGGCCGCGTGCTCACGGCCGGCCCCCGGAGCCGCCATCGGTCGCTGCCCGCGCTCCTGAATCGGTTCGCGTGCCGGGTCGTCTGTCGGGCGGCGCCGCGCCGGACAGCACCGTCCCGGTCGGCGAACCCCGAGGCGTCGAACGCGAGTCGACGAGCCGGTCGAACGCGAACGTCGAACCGCCGATCTCGACGGTAACGCCGTCGCGTTCAGCGCGTATGGAGACGTCGGTCCCCTCCCGATCGGCGCTCGAAACCCGGCCGGCACCGGCGCGTGCGAGCAGTGCCAGTATCCCTTCACGCGTTCCGGGGCTTGCGCCCGGCAGCCGGCCGTCGGGGGTCACGAGATCGATCTCGACGCCGGCGTCGAGCAGCCAGCACGCGATCGTCGCCGTCGCCGTCGCCATCGCGTCGGCCTCGCCCGAAGCCGCCTCCGCGACGACCGTGAGGCCCTCCTCGTCCTCGCCCGGAGCGAACTCGGTGACGACGAACTCGTCCTGTTTGGCGCTCGATTTCCAGTGGACGTCCCGGAGCGGGTCCCCCGGGACGTACTCGCGCAACGAGTCGAACTCCCCGCGGTCGTCGAGCAAGGCGTCCTCGCCGCCGGCGAGGAAGGCCTGGTGTGCGCGATCGGAGAGCCGTCGAACGGGAGGATAGACGAGCACGCCGGTCGTCGTCGACGAGCGAAAGTTCCGAGCAAAGAGGCCGAGCGCGTCCTCGACGGTGACGGTTACCGGACCGAGCGCGTGCTCGCCGCGCTCGTCGAGCCGGCAGTCGTACTCGACCCGACCCGGGACGGCGGTCTCGATCCGGCCCGCCGACGCCGACAGGCCCGAACCCACGCGGTCGTACACCGTCGCGGCCGTCGATCGGTCGGCGTCGATATCGAGGGCGATCGTCCGCTCGTCGCCCGGAAAGCCCGGCGAAGGCTGGCTCCGAGTCACCGTCGGGGGCGTCGCCCGTCGGGTACCGATCCAGCCGGCGGCGAGCGCCACCAGGCCGGGCACGACGATGGCGTTGAGCGCCCGCGCGCCGAAGGCGCTCCCCGCGGCGAGCGCCAACAGACAGACTCCGAACACCGCGTAGGCGCGTCTCGTGGCGCTCATTCGACGCGAACACCCTCGACGGCGGCTCGGATCACGTCGACACCGGTACCCTCGCGCCCGGCGTCAACCCGGACCCGGTGGACGAGGACCGCGTCGGCCTCGTGTTGTACGTCGTCGGGGATCACGTAATCGCGCCCGTCGAGCACCGCCCGGGCCTGGGCCGCTCTGAGCAACGCGATCGATCCCCGGGGGCTCACCCCGAGGGAAGCGTGTTCGCGGGTGTAACGCGCGAGACGGGTCACGTACTGCCGTACTGGTTCGCCGACCGTGACCGTGGCGACGGTCGCGCGAGCACGTCGGAGCCGGTCGCGATCGGCGACCGGTTCGAGGGTCTCGATCGGGTGGACGCCCGCGACCCGATCGAGCATCGCGGTCTCGGAAGCCTCGTCTGGGTAGCCGAGTTCGAGCTTCTTCATGAATCGATCGAGTTCGGCGAGCGGAAGCTCGTAGGTACGGTTCGGATCGACGGTGTTCTGGGTCGCGATCACGGTAAACGGTCGCGGGAGCAAGTAGGTCTCGCCGTCGACGGTTACCTGACTCTCTTCCATCGCCTCTAGTAGTGCGGACTGAGTTTTGGGCGGTGCGCGATTGATCTCGTCGCCCAACAGGACGTTCGCGAACACCGGGCCCGAACGGAAGTCGAACTCCCTCGTCTTCTGATTGAAGACGTTGACGCCGGTGACGTCCGAGGGAAGCAGGTCGGGCGTGAACTGGACGCGCTTGAAGGATGCGTCGACCGATCGGGCGACGGCGCGCGCGAGCATCGTCTTGCCGACGCCGGGGACGTCGTCGAGCAGTACGTGTCCGCGGCCGAGCATCGCGGTGACGAGGTGGGTAATGACGTCGCGGTTGCCGACGATCACCTCCTGGGCGTTCGAGACGACGTCGCCCGCGAGGGCGGCGGCTTCCTTGACCGGGAGCGCTCGATCGGTGTCGAGACGATCGGTAGACGTCGGTTCCGCTTCGGGGTTGGGGTTCACGTCCGTCATGGTAACACTACATCGATCGAGCCGATCGCCGCGAGCGGCTACACCCAACGGCGGGTCGATCGGTCGATCCATCGGTGATCGCCTCCCCCGACCGCTCCGGTCGGTGGCTCCTCCCGGCCGCGAGTCCACGTTCGAGTATATCCATAATGGAGTCCGGGGGTTTGTAACATTGGTGTTTGCGAACGGTTGGGTCGGAGACGGGTCGTTACACCGAACCGAACGGCGACCGATGGTCTCCGCGGTGCGCTCCGAGTCCGGGCCGATCGTGACGCCGGCGCGATTCGAACCCGTCCCGGTCGACGCCGAGGCGGTCAGCTCAGTGCCGACGGAGCGTCCGGAGCGCGCGATCGGCGAGCGCCATCCGATAGCCTCCTCGATTCGACGAGCGAACGCTTCGGGAATGGCGATACGTGACCGACTACGATCACGAGGGTTTATTCGCGCTCGCCCGAAAGGCGGGCGAGGGATGGCGACGGGACTTCGGCCGCTTCACGCGCGATACCCGTACTTCGAACGTAGCCGCGAGGCAGTCCGGGAGGCCGACGTCTCGCTCGTCGCGGCGGCCCGCGACGAGGCGGTCGCCGAGCGGGCGCTTGCCCGCGTCGAGACCGTACTAACCGAGGGAACCGTCGGCGAACCCGAGCGCGGAACGCGAACCGAACTGCTTTCCTATCCGATCGCGCGCGTACTCGTCTCGCTCGTCGATCAGCCGGTGCTCGTCCATCGCTACGCCCGCGCGGAGGCCGAGGCCGCCCGCGAGCGCTTCGTCGCGGATCTCGGTCGACGGGAACTCAAAAGCGCCCCCGGAAACCGGCTCACCTTGGAGGGGCTGCTCGAGGAGTTCGACCTCGACGGCGCGGTTCGCGGGACAGGGAGGGCGGAGACGAGCGAAGCGGACACCGAACGAGGCGACGGTTACGAGATGGGCGTCTCCTCTTATCTCTCGCTCGCGGCGGATCGCCGGGGCGAGGAGTGGCGACTCGTCAATCGCCGGCTCGCAAAGGGGTGGGTCGCGCTTTCCCGCGAGGACGTACTGGCGCTGCTCGGCGAGGCGGTCAGACAGCGGGTCGCGAGCGGGCTTCCCCTCTCGGTGCCCGCGGAGATCGAAGCGCCGCTCGAAGAGGCGGTAGCGACGATCGAAGAACGCCTCGCCGAGACGAACCTGATCCGCGACATCGACACGGTCGTGCCCGAACTGTTCCCACCGTGTATGAAGTACCTCCTCGATCAGGTACAAAAAGGCGAACACTTAGAACACCACTCGCGCTTTGCGATCACGGCCTTTCTCTCGAATATCGGCATGGAAACCGACGACATCGTCGAGTTGTACATGGTGAACCCGGGCTTCGGCGAGGAGATCACCCGGTATCAGACCGATCACATCCGGGGGGTGAGTAGTCCGACCGAGTACTCGACGCCGGCGTGTGCGACGATGCAGTCCTATGGCGACTGTGTGAACATGGACGATCGCTGTGAACGGATTAGCCACCCGATGGGGTACTACGAGGACGCGCTGGAGGACGCCGACGACGCCGATCTCACCGACTGGCGTGCCCGCGAGAGCGAGGCCGAAGCGAAAACCGAAGCCGAAGCCGGGGAGTGAAAGCGGGCGTCCGGCTATCGAGCGCTCGGATGAGATCGCCGAGCCCGATCCGACCTGACCCGATCCAATCCGACCCAGCTCGTAGCCGGCGAGACGGGACAGTACCGCCCGAACCGAATCCTTGTTCGCCGGACGGTCGTCCGTGGGAGTGAATTCAACTATGGGAGCTACCAGCCTGCAGGAACTGTTCGAGCACGAACTGGGCGACGTTTACTTCGCCGAACACCGCCTGGTCGACGCCTACGAGAGCTTCGCGGCGAACACGAACGACCAGGAGCTAACCGACCTGTTCGAGGAACACCGCGAGCAGGTCGGCAACCACATCGAACGTCTCGTTCAGATCTTCGATACGATGGGCGAACCACCCCAGGAAGAAGAGTGCCAGGGGATCGAGGAACTGCTCGCCGAGTACGAGGAGTTCGTCGAAGAGGGACCCGACGCGAACGTACTCGATCTCTATAACGTGACCACGGCGGGGAAAACCCAGCGCTACGAGATCACCGCCTACGAGAGCCTCATCGAGGTCGCGAAGGCACTCGACAACGAGGACGCCGTCGATCTCCTGCGCGAGACGCTCGACGAAGAACAAGAGACCCTCGATCGCCTGCAGGAACACGGCGCGGCGTTCGACTACGATTCGATCCCGGCCTGAAACCGAGGACGCTACGGAGGCGAACCGACCGGAGACCGAAAGAACTCCGGTCGTCGCTGTTCTTCGTCGACGAACCTCTCACATCATCGAACTGCCGGATAGACACTCGCTATTCCCTGCCCGAAAGCCAGTAGCCGATCCCGGCCATCGTAAGCACGAACAGCACGATAGCGCCGATCAGCGCGAAGGCCCCCGGACCGGCGAGCGGGGTATAGATCGCGCCGATGACGACGATGAGCGCGACGAACACCACCACGGCGGCGGCCGAGACGGCGACCTCGATCAGCGCCTCGCGCTCGACTTCCATGTGTCCTGGTTCCGTCGGTCGTGCTAAAAGCGCTTCGAAGGTCGCACCACACCTGATTCAGCTCCGGCTCGAGCCTGTGGTGGACGCCTTCGTGGTGGCTTCGCGATGCGCGCAGTACGCTCGGTCCCCTGTCCGACCGACTCCGGACCACTGAAATACCTCGACGGAGTATTCAGGGTAGTGTCACAGCAGGTCGCGCAGGTGGACACGCTCTTTTGTCACGAACGCGGCGGCGAGTTCCTCGTCGGGGCCGTCCGTGACGGCGAGCGCGTCGTGCGCGCGGTGCTCACGCTCAATGACACCTCGGCGGGACCACGGCCGGGGAAGTTCCGGGTCGACGACGGTTCCGAAACACAGCCACGCCGGCCGGACTCGTTCGTCGAGATCGCCCGGCGTGCGGGTCGGATCCGGATCTCCGAGCAGACCTCCCGGGAGGGCCGGGCGCGACTGCGCGAGACGTTCGCGGGCTACCAGCTCGATGACAAGGTCGAGGTCGTCCGGACCTGCCGGCTCTGTGCGCGAAACGGCCGGTATTCGCCGATCACGAGCGAGACGGCGATCGAGCGGGGTAACGAGTCCATCTGTCCGGACTGCGCCCGTCAGGAGTTAGAGCGGGAGGTCGGCTATCGAGGCCTGACCGCCCCCGCCCGCGAACGTCTCGAAGAGCTCCTGTTCGACGTACAGGACCTCGACCGGATTACAAACCTGCTATCGGGAAACCTCGACGGCGACCTCACGAAGTTCGACGAGATGAGCGCCACCACCGAGGTCGTCGATCCAGTCAAAGTAAACGATCTCGACCTCCATCCCGCGGTGAAAACCCGTTTCACCGACCGATTCGATACGCTACTACCGGTCCAGAGCCTCGCGGTCGAGAACGGCCTGTTGGAGGGGCGCGACCAGCTCGTCGTGAGCGCGACCGCGACGGGAAAGACGCTGGTCGGCGAACTCGCCGGGATCGATCGCGCGGTGCGGGGGGAAGGCAAGATGATATTCCTCGTGCCGCTCGTCGCGCTTGCGAACCAGAAGTACGAGGACTTCCGGGACGACTACGGCGATCTGGTGGACACCACTATCAGGGTCGGGGCGAGCCGTATTCGGGACGGCGGGGCCGATTTCGACCGCGAGGCGGACGTGATCGTCGGCACCTACGAGGGTATCGATCACGCCCTGCGGACCGGCAAGGACCTGGGCGACATCGGGACGGTGGTGATCGACGAGGTCCACAGCGTCGCCGAGGACGAACGCGGGAACCGTTTGGATGGGCTTATCTCCCGGCTCCGTCACTACTGCGAGCAACGACCGGCGAACGCGACCCGAACCGACGGGAAGGTGTCGGGAGCGGGCGGCGAGCCGACAGCGAGCACCGGCACGCCGGCGACGGGCACACAGTGGCTCTATCTGTCGGCGACCGTCGGGAACCCCGAGTGGCTCGCGGGGAAGTTGGGCGCGACCCCCATCGAGTTCGAGGAACGACCGGTTCCGATCGAGCGCCACGTCACCTTTCTCGACGGGCGGGAGAAACCGAACGTGATCGACCGGCTCGTAACTACTGAGTTCGATCGCGAGTCCTCGAAGGGCTATCGCGGCCAGACGATCGTCTTTACGAACTCCCGGCGGCGCTGTCACGAGCTGGCCCGCCGGATCGACTACGACGCCGCGCCCTATCACGCGGGACTGGATTACGGCAAGCGAAAGCGGGTCGAGCGGCGCTTCGGTGAGGGCGATCTCGCCGCCGTCGTCACCACGGCCGCGCTCGCGGCGGGGGTGGACTTTCCCGCGTCGCAGGTCGTCTTCGACGCGCTCGCGATGGGTATCGAGTGGCTCAGTGTACAGGAGTTCCACCAGATGCTCGGGCGGGCCGGTCGGCCGGATTATCACGACCGGGGCGTCGTCTACCTGCTCGTCGAGCCCGACGGCACGTACCATTCGAGCACCGAGCGCACCGAAGACGAGGTAGCCTTTTCCCTGCTCAAAGGGGAGATGGAGCCGGTCAGAACCCGGATCGACGAGGAAAGCGCGGTTTCGGAAACCTTAGCGAACGTCGTCGTCAGCGGCAACCAAGCAAAGCGACTCAACGACCGGATGCTCGCCGAGATCCCGACGAAACGGGCGATCGGCCGCCTACTCGAGTATGGCTTCATCGACGGCCTCTCGCCCACTCCCTTGGGTCGGGCGGTGACGAGACACTTCCTCTCACCGACGGCGGCGTTTACTATGCTAGACGGCATCAGGAAGGGCGCGAGCCCGATAGACGTCCTCGCCGACATCGAACTCCTCGACGAGGAGGACTGACCGGAAGCGGGCGTCCCGTCGAGCGTAAGGCACCGCGAGACATCGATCACCACGGTATACCGACCGGCACGATATGCCGACCAGCGGACTCGGCGGCCACACCGGTGTCGATACCGCGGCCAGCGGTATGACGCGCGCTAAATACGGCCGTCGGCCGACGCCAATCGACGCCGATCAGCGAGCGAGACGAGCACGGAGAACGGTCGATCCGGTGGGTTTGTTACCGTCCGCGCGGTAGTACGGGTATGGACGAACAACCGGGACTGAGCGAACAGTACCGCCGGGCGAGCCCGTGGCCGCTGTTCATCGCGCTGGGGTTGCCGATCGCCGAGATCGGGGTGCTGTTCGGCCTCGTTCCCCTCGCCGTCGGCGGGTTGTTGTTGTTCGTCGGCTCGGTCGCCGGCATCGTCCAGGAGTCGGGGTACGTCGAGCGCCCGTGGAACCTCTTGGTCGGACTGGGCGGCGTTCTCGTCGTACTCGGCGGGGCATTGGCGCTCTCACAACTGACCGGGGGCTCGCTCGACGGGTTCGTCTCGGCGCTCGGATCGAACGGATTAGTGGTTCGTGGGGTTTCGATCGTCATCGCGGGTGCTATCGCGCTCGGCGTCGGCGGCGTTGCCCGTTTCGTCGAAACCGAACCGATATGAACGGAACGAGCCGACGAGTAAACGAGCAACGACGCGAACCGATCGAAACTCCACGGACTACCGAACCGGGCGAACCGAACGGACGATAGACGAGCGAAGCGGCGGCCGACGGAAGCCGGCCTGTCGCCGGGACGAATCACAGTAGCACGCGGTGCGCGGGTCAACCAACAGCCTATTTACTCCGCTCGCCGAAGTCCGAACCACGATGGCAGAAGGGACTGGGACTCAAGGAACCGAACGCATCTTCGATCGCGAGACCCTGCTTGACCTCACGGTTAACTTCATTCCGCTCGGTATCATCCTCTTTTTCATCGTTTTGTTCCTGGTGTTTCGCCCCTTCGGTACCGACCTCGTAGCGACGGTGATCAGCATGGGATTGCTGGTGATACCCTTCGCGGCGCTTGCGATCCTCACCTACTTCGCCGGGAAGGTCATCACCGAAGCCGAACGCTACGGGGAATCCGAAACCGCAGAGGACGTCGCCGAGACCGCCATCGGCGTCGGCGAGGGATCGACCGACGACGGAGACGGCAGCGGGGACGATGGGGGCGGCGGCGACGACAGCGACGAAGGTCACCCATCGACGGAGGCCGGCGGCACCGGAGCGGGCGCAGGTGCCGAGACGGACAGAGCACAGCGGACGGGATCACCGGAGAGCGAAGACGACGGCGATGGCGACGGAGCCGAAACGAGCAACAGCAACGACGTCGGCGAACCGTCCGAAAGCGACGAGGACGAAGCGGGAGACGAAACCGAGTAGTCGGAGATCGGGCGATCAGAGTCGAGTAGCCGAACACGACGGAAATCGGCCGTCGTCGCGTTTCTCGCACCGCGAACCGAACCGATGAACAAACCGTGCTGACTCGGGTCAAACCTGATGACGGGAGCGGAATCTAGGGGTTCTTTAGTCCGTAGAAACAACCCATCGTATGGCGAACGGACAGATCGCGCTGACACTGCTGATGGGGGTACTCCTCGTCGCCGTCGCCGCCTTTCTGACGCGGATCGAAGACTGGCGATCGTACACGCCGCTGGCCGGCGGCGGTGGCGGGACGGCCGAGGAGTCGGGCTACGCCCACGAGGAGAAACCGGGCGGACTCATCCGCTGGCTCACCACCGTCGATCACAAGGACATCGGCATGCTCTACGGGACGTATGCCCTCGCCACCTTCACCATCGGCGGACTGATGGTCATGATTATGCGGGCCGAACTGCTCGACCCCGCGGCGACCCTTATCGAGTCGACGACGTACAACGGCCTGTTGACGAGTCACGGGATCACCATGTTGTTCCTCTTCGGGACGCCGATCATCGCGGCCTTTTCGAACTACTTCATCCCGCTCATTATCGGCGCGGACGACATGGCGTTCCCGCGGATCAACGCGATCGCGTTCTGGTTGCTCCCACCCGGGGCGCTTCTGATCTGGGCCGGATTCTTCGTGCCCGGCCTCGCCCCCGCACAGGTCGGTTGGACGATGTACGCGCCGCTGTCGGTCGGGGTCGGAGCCGGCACTCAGAGCGGGGCCGGCGTCGATCTCATGCTCCTTGGATTGCACCTCACCGGAGTCTCGGCGACGATGGGTGCGATCAATTTTATAGCTACTATCTTCACCGAACGCGCGGAGGACTGCACCTGGGCGAACCTCGACATCTTCAGTTGGACGATCCTCACCCAGTCGGGCCTGATCCTCTTTGCGTTCCCGCTTCTCGGCAGTGCGCTCGTCATGTTACTACTGGACCGGAACTTCGGCACCACCTTCTTCGCGGTCGAGGGCGGGTCACCGATCCTCTGGCAGCACCTGTTTTGGTTCTTCGGCCATCCCGAAGTGTACATCCTCTTCTTGCCGCCGGCCGGCCTCATCAGCCTCATTCTCCCCAAATTCAGCGGCCGGAAACTGTTCGGCTTCAAGTTCGTCGTCTACTCGACGCTCGCGATCGGCGTCCTCTCGTTTGGCGTGTGGGCCCATCACATGTTCACGACCGGAATCGACCCGCGCATCCGGGGTAGTTTCATGGCGGTCTCGCTCGCGATCGCAATCCCGAGTGCGGTCAAGGTCTTCAACTGGATCACGACCATGTGGAACGGCCGGGTTCGGCTTACCGCGCCGATGCTCTTTTCGATCGGCACGATCAGCAACTTCATCATCGGCGGGATCACCGGGGTCTTCCTCGCGGCGATTCCGGTCGACCTCGTGCTTCACGACACCTACTACGTGGTCGGGCACTTCCATTACATCGTCATGGGCGTGCTCGGGTTCATGACCTTCGCAGGGCTGTACTACTGGTTCCCGATCTTCACCGGCCGGATGTACCAGCGCACGCTCGCGAAGTGGCACTTCTGGCTCACCTTCGTCGGCACGCAACTGACATTTTTCGCGATGCTCCTACTGGGATATCTCGGTATGCCGCGGCGGTACGCGACCTATGACTTTCCGATCGGGCCGGTCGATCCGGTCACGGCGCTCCACCAGGTCGCAACGCTCGGGGCCTTCCTCATCGCGATCGGCTTCGTGATCCACGTCTGGAACTTCGTCCAGTCGTGGTCCGAGGGCCCGATCCTCGAGGACGAAGACCCCTGGAACCTCAAGGAGATCGGCCAGTACACCAGGGAGTGGGAATGGCACCACCGTCGTATGGAAACCGCTATCGCCGACGGCGGCGACGAAGAAGTCGCAACCGACGGCGGTAAGGAATCCAACGAAGAGGAACTCACGACCGACGGCGGCGAAAACGTTTCTGAGACCGACTGTAGCGACTAAACCTGAGCGACGATCTGAACGACCTCGGCTGCCCTGATCCGTCGTTCACCGCTTCGCCGTCGTGAGGTCTCTCGTATCACCGATGAGTCGAAAACCTTCGTTGAGTGACCGGGAACGCGATTAAGGCTGGCGAGCGGAGCTATTGAAACTTACTGGGCACTATCGATCGGACAGCCACCCCCCGGAGAGCCGTGGTCCTTAGCCCAGTACCAGGACGAACCCGGTGACGAACATGAACGCTGCGAGGCCGACGAGAACGAGGAGAAACAGCGTCTTTTCGGACATAGATTCCGTAGGAAGCGGGCAGTGAAAAGGCTAATCCCCGGCAGGGAGGTACGGGAAACCGTGTCGGAAAACACCGAGCAGAACCGGGACCGAGACCAGGGACAGGGCTTTCGCCCGCGCGGCAGCCGGGTCGTCGTCGTCCTATATATCGTCGTGGTCGCCATCACCGGGCTGACCGGCTACCTGCTGGGATCGATCGGTCCCGAGGGGCTCCGTTCGGTGACGTTACTCGGCGTCGTGACGCTCCCGCCGACGCCGATCGGTCTCGCGATCTACGGAGCCGTGACCCTCGGTGTTGGGCTGGGTGTTGCGCTCGGGCTCGTGGCGTTCGTCTCGCGCCGGTATGCCTGAGCGAGCGCCAATCGACTCGACGTCCCGGTCGTGCTCACACTCCCCGGGGTCGGACCGCAACGGAGTTGCACGCTGAGGTCCTATCGGGTGGCACCCGGGCAACCGGGAGTGAGTCATATCATGAAAGCGATCTGTGAGGACGGGACCGAGATCGAGTGTGCGAACTTCACGGCCATCGACAGCGGCGTCCTGCTAACGAAAGACCGGAAGCGCGACAAGGTCATCGGGTTCGTCCCGAACGAAGGGCTACGGTACGTCGTTCCCGAGGAGGCCTCGACGGAACACCGACGCGATATCGAGGGTCGGACCTCCGAGGGCGCACACCCCGACCGAGGTCCGTCGCCGTCAGGGTCCGAGTACGAGCAGAAGCGGGAACGGGAACGCGAGAACGTAGCAATGCTCCGGGACAGGCTCGATCGCCTCGAAGCGAGGCTCGATCTCTTGGCGGACAACGACGCCGAACGGTCGGCACCGACGACGATGGGAGGTCGGAGCCGAGACGCCAGCGGGTCTGACGAAATCGACCCCGAGACGCCGGGTTCGTCGGTCGCGCCCGAGGCAGCCACCGGAGAAACGCGAGCGGAACCCGCAGCCGAGTCCGATTCCGAGCCCGAACCCGTGTCCGAATCCGCCGGAGACGAGTTCGACGGGAGCGAGGGGAACGACGGCGAGAACAGCGATGAGCGCGAGCGAGGAACGAGCGGGTTCGACCCGGTCGCGATCGTCGCAGGACAGGACGATCCCGAGGCGTCGACTCACGGCACCGAACGAACTGAAGATAACGAGGACACCGATCTCGGGACGATCGACGTCATAGGGTCGGACCCGGTTGCAACCGTCGCCGGGCAGGCCGAGGAGGCGGCCGACGAACGAGAGGAACGATCGGAGTCGAGTGCCGAAGGTGAGACGGGTGACGAGAGCGGCAACGAAAGCGGGACGGAGCTACAGCGAATCGACGGCCTCGGTCCGACGTATGCCGGTCGTCTCGAAGCGGAGGGTGTCGAAACGCTCGCCGATCTCGAAGCGACCGACGCCACGGAGGTGGCTTCGATCGCCGACGTGAGCGAAACCCGCGCCGGGGAGTGGATCGAGCAGGTCGGCGAATTAACCGGCTGAAAACGCGTCGAACGGCAGGTGAGAAACGATCGTCGGGCGATCGGTCGAGGTCTCGGAGTCGGCGACGACGGCTCGAACTACCCTTCGCCGATCATGCGCTCTTCCTCTTGCCACTCCTCTTGGCGCAGTTCGTATTTTTGGATCTTGCCGGTCGCCGTGGTCGGGAGGTCGGCGACGAACTCGACCCGGCGGACGATCTTATAGCCCGCGAGGCGCTCGCGACAAAAGTCCTCGATGTCGGCGACCGAAACCCCTGGGTCGTCGGGATCGCCGCTCGCGGGGACGACGAAGGCCTTCGGGGTCTCGCCCCATTCCTCGGAGGGCGAAGGGATCACCGCGACGTCGGTAACCGATGGGTGTTCGAACAGGGTGTCTTCGAGTTCGAGACTGGAGATGTTCTCGCCCCCCGAAATGATGATGTCCTTCTTCCGGTCCTGGATCGAGATCATCCCCTGTTCGTTCATCGTCGCCAGGTCGCCGGTGTGATAGTAGCCCTCGATCCGATCGTTGAAGGCCTGTTCGGTGGCGTCCGGTTTCTCCCAGTAGCCGTCCATGACCTGGTTGCCACGGACGACGATCTCGCCGATCGTCTCGTCGTCCCGGGGGACGTCCGCGCCCTGTTCGTCAACGACGCGCACGTCGGTGCCGAGATAGCCCAGTCCCTGGCGTTTCTTGACCGCGAAACGGTCGGGATCGTCGTCGGTGAAAAAGCGGCGCGCATCCGAGGTCGTGATCAAGGGTCCCGTCTCGGTCGCGCCGTAAACGTGTTTGAGTCGCCAGCCGAAGTCGTTTTCGAGCGATCTGATGGTCGCTTCCGGCGGGGCGGCCCCCGCAGTGGCCACCCGAATTGCGTTATTGCCCGTCGTTTCGGGATCGTTCTCGGCGTGGTAATCGACGAGCGATTTGAGGACTGTAGGAGCCCCACAGAAATACGAGACGTCCTCGGCGGTGATGGCCTCGAAGATCGCGTCGGCCTTCGCCCCGCGGGTACAGACGTGTTTCGCGCCCATGCCGGTGATCGCGAAAATATGCCCCCAGCCGTTGACGTGGAACATCGGAAGCGTCCAGAGGTAGACGTCGTCGTCGCGGATCTCCTGGTGGGTGCTCACGAGGTAGGCGTGGATCGACTCGCAACGATGGGTTCGACAGACCCCCTTCGGGTCGCCGGTCGTCCCCGAGGTGTAGTTGATGGTGATGATCTCGTCCTCGGCCATTGCCGGGCGGTCGTAGTCGGATGAGACGCCCTTCAGGAGGTCGTCTACGTCCTCCCAGTCGCCCTCGATCGCGGCGGGGTCGTTCGTCACGAACGTCTCGGTGGGCACGGAATCGCGGACGGCCTCTATCTTCCCGGCGTACTCGCCGTCGGCGTAGATGGCCGTGACGCCCGCGTCGTCGAGGATGTACTCGAAGTCGTCGGGCACGAGGCGGTAGTTGAGCGGCGTATGGATCGCGCCGACCTGCATCGCGCCGTAGGCCGCTTCCAAGTGATAGTGGGTGTTCGGATCGAGAACGGCCACCCGATCGCCCTTCTCGACGCCGCGTTCCTGGAGCAACGCTGAAAAGCGATCGGCACGTTCGCCGAACTCCTGGTAGGTGTATCGCTCGCCGGTGGTCGCGGCGATGGCCCCCACGTCGCTGTAATGTCGGCGCGCTCGATCCAGGAAGTCAGTAACGAGCAGCGGTTTGTGCATACGGACGATCCACACGGAAAACGATCATAGACCTTTCGCTACCGCGTAGTCGAGAGTGGAGACCGGCCCCGAGCGGTGGGCCCGCTCTCGCCGACGGAGGGCATGCTGTATCAACGAGGGCGGGAAAACCGATAAGTCGCTCTCGGGGCGAGAGAGCACATGTACGAGGTCGTCTGCTGCGTCGACACCGCGGGGGAGGCCGTTTCCGATCAGGTTGAGGCGATAGCGGGGCTGCCACACGCCGCCGAGAAGATACACGTGACGGTGCTTCACGTCTTCGGCGACAACCCCGCAGGCGCCTCGGCGACACAGGTGTCCTCGGTTCGGCAGGCGGTCGACCGCCTCGAAGCCGCCAGCATCGGAACCGACGTCGCCGAAGAGAGCGGCGATCCGGCCTTGACGATCCGACGGACCGCCGAGCGGATGGATGCCGATCTCGTCTGTGTCGGCGGGCGACGGCGCTCCCCGGCGGGCAAGGCGCTGTTCGGCAGCGTCTCTCAGGCGGTCATCCTCGGCACCGATCGACCGGTGTTGGTCTCCAGCCCGGCCGACGGGGACGAGGAGTAGGAGAAAGCCCAGCCGGTCGGCGATCAGTCGGTCGAGCGATCGAGCACGGGACTGGTCGACGGACCCACCTGAGCAGACCAGGAGGGAGAAACCGAACGGAGCGGGTAGCGTAGGCCTGAACCTGTAGACCGTTTGTAGATCGCTTGTAGACCGTTCGGACGCAGTGGTGGGAGCGCTTACCCGTAGACATTCTCGATGGCCGCCTCGATATCGTCGGGGGCCTTCCGGCCGGTAGTCGTCCGGCAGTGATCGCCGCTCTCGAAGTAGACGACGGCCGGCGCGGCGTCAACGCCGTGTTCCGTACAGAACGCCGCCGAACGGTCGCCGTCGATGCCGGCGATGGCGATGCCCTCGGGGATGACCCCGAAGATCGCGCCGAGGTCCTGTTTCATCGTCTCACACGGGTCACAGCGGCGCGCCCACACGGTAACCATCGCCCGGTCGTGATCGGCAACGAACGCCGCTGCCGTCTCGTCGTCGAGAAGCTCCAAGCTCTCGGGCACCGGCGTCTCGGGTTCGAGGTCCGCGACGACGACGGCCATCCGGGACAGCGTCGCGGCGTCGTACGACCCGTCGAACTCGGCGCGAAGTCCGAGGTAGGCGGCGAGCTGTTCGCGCGTGACGTCGAGATCCTCGATCCGCCGCGCGGCGAGTTCGGTCGAATCGAGGCCGAAGACCTCGGCGACCGAACGGACGAACTCCTCTCGGGACACCGACCGGTACGTATCGAGGTACACCTCGTAGGCGTCCTCGAAGGCGGCGGTCGTCGTGACCGTACCCGTCCGGTCGTCGATCGCGAGGACTCCTTCCTCGACGAGCGTATCGAGGAGCGCTTCGGCCGACGTGGTCGCTTTCGGCTCGGTCCCGATATCGGGATCAGGGTCCTGCTCCAGGTCCTGGCCCGGGCTTTCCCCGTCCGTTCCGTTCCTGTCTCCGTCCTGTCCGTTCATCGCTCAGACGCCGAGATACCGTTCGCGGGTCTCGTCGTCCTCGCGGAGCGCCTCGGCGCTGCCCTCGAAGACGATCTCGCCCTGATCGATCACGTAACACCGATCGGCGATACCGATCGCCGCGACGGCGTTCTGCTCGACCAACAGTAGGGTGGTTCCTGACTCGCTGATGCGCTCGATCGCGCTCTCGACCGTCTCGATGATCTGTGGGGCGAGCCCCTCGTAAGGCTCGTCGAGCATCAGCAACTGTGTGTTCTGTTTGAGCGCCCGGGCGATCGCGAGCATCTGCTGTTCGCCGCCGGATAGAGTGCCCGCCTTCTGTGAGTCGCGCTCCTCGAGCCGTGGGAAGAACTCGAACACCTCCTCGGTCGACATCCCGCTCCGCTGGACCTGTACCGACCGGCCGAACGTGTTCGAGCGGTTGCGAGCGACGTCCGCGAGGTGGAGGTTCTCGCCGACGGTGAGGTCCGCGAAGATTCGGCGCTCCTCGGGCACCAGCGAGATCCCAGCCATCGAGACATCCTCGACGGCCCTCCCGGTGATGTCCTCGCCGTCGTAGGTGATCGTGCCGTCGCGGACTTCGGGTGGTTTCGAACTCGCGATCGAGCGCAGCGTCGTCGTCTTCCCCGCCCCGTTGCGCCCGAGCAGCGCACAGATCTCGCCGTCCTCGACCGTCATCGAGAGGTCACGCAGGATGTGGCTCTCGCCGTAGTGTGCGTCGACTTTCTCAAGAGTGAGCAGACTCATAGCTCGACACCACCGAGGTAGGCTTCCTGGACGTCCGGATCGCCCTGTATCTCCTCGGGGGTCCCCTCCGCGATGACCTGGCCCCGATTGAGGACGATGATCCGATCCGAGACCTCGAAGACGATCTCCATGTCGTGTTCGATCAACACCAGCGTGAGTCCGAGCTCCTCCTTGACGTCCTCGATGAGCGAGACGGTCGCGTTGGTCGATCTCCAGCCGGCGTTTGTCGCCGTAGGGGAGATCCGCCGCCGGCGTTTCGCGCTGTCTCCAGAGGTCGACGGCTTCGAGGGTGCGTCTGGTCGCGTCGTCGACCGCCGAATACCGGTTTCGATGGCGGAAGAAGTTGAGCCGAAAGGAGCCGTGTTCGGCGCCGAGTGCGGCGATCTCGGCGTTCTGTTCGACCGTGAGTTCCGGGAAGATCGAGGCGGTCTGGAACGACTTGCTGATCCCCTGCTGGACGACCTCGTAGGGGGCGCGATCGGTGATCGACTCGCCCTGAAACACGATGTCGCCCTCGGTCGGGTCGAGCATCCGCGTGATGAGGTTGACGAGCGTGGTCTTCCCCGCACCGTTCGGCCCGATCACGCTCACGCGCTCGCCCTCCTCGATCGCGATGTCGACGTCGTCGGTCGCGGTGAGGCTGGTTTCGAGTAGCGCCATTAGCGCTCCTCCAGTCGCGCCGTGATCCACGCTCGGCCGTCCTCCACGACGCCCCAGATGCCCTGCGGGAACAGGACGACGACGATCACAAACACCAAGCCGAGCACGAGATGCCAGTAGGGACCGATCCAGTCGAAGGGATACCCGCCGCTGACGACGTTCTCGACCCAGAGGTAGATTCCGGCACCGATCACCGGGCCGATCAACGTTCCGACACCGCCGAGGACGGTCATGATGACCACCTCGCCGCTCGTGGTCCAGTACAGCGAGGCCAGCGGGACGTACTCGCCCTGGACCGTGAACAGCGCTCCCGCGAGTCCCGCGAAGGTCCCCGAGAGCACGAACGCCGCGAGCTTGTACCGTCGGACGTTGAACCCGACGAACTCCGCACGGCGTTCGTTCCCGTGGATGGCGCGGAACACGACCCCGTACGGCGAGTTGAGGATCCGCAGGATGGCCGCGACGCTCGCCACCAGCGCCGCCGCGATGAACGCGTACCGCCACGTCCCGAGCAACGTTCCGGCGACCGACGGGAGCTCGGTCCCGAGGTCGAACGACCCGAGCAGCGGCCCGATCTCCACACCGGTCAGCCCGTTGTCGCCGCCGGTGATGAACGCGAGCGGGGCCGAGGCCATGTAGTAGATCATCTGGGCGAACGCCAGCGTGAGGATGGCGAAGTAGATCCCGCCCCGGCGGAGCGACAGCACCCCGAGCACCACCGAGAGAACCACGGTGAACAGCACCGCGACCCCGACGATCACGAGCGGGGACTGGACGACGTTCGCACTGAGCCAGCCGGCCGCGTACGCGCCGGTTCCCCAGAGTGCGGCGTGGCCGAACGAGAGCAGTCCAGTACGGCCGAGCAGCAGGTCGAACCCGATCGCGAAGATCCCCCAGACGAGGATCAGCGACGCGAGCTTCTGGTAGCCCTGGAGGAGTTCGCTGATCACCGGCGCTCTGACGAGGAGGTACGGGAACAGCGCGACGCCGACGATCGTCAGCCCGATGATCGTCGACTCCCGCTCGCGAACCCGCTTCCACCGCGCCCGGACGTCGCTGAGGGGTGTCGTCCCGGTGGTCCCGCCGACGGTCTCGCCCCTATCGGGCTCGGTTTCGGTCGGGTTCGCGCCCTCATCACTCACGTGCATCACCCGTGGCGATGGTTGCGAACCTACCGAGTGTGGCGTCGTCGGAGCCACGGGGACGAGTCCGGCGGGCGGATACCGTGGCCGTCGATCCCATACGTCCCTTACACGGAACATGCGCTAATAAGCGCCGCGGGAGTTGATCGGTCGGCCCGTCGCGGAGCGGCGTCGTGGCTGCCCTCATGAGATCTCCACCTCGCTCCCGAGCAGTCCCTGGGGGCGCACGAGGAGGATGACCGCGGCGATCGCGTAGATGCCGACCTGTGACCACGGCGCGAACCCGTAGTCGATCCCGAGCGCGGGGATCACGAGGCTCCACTGGATCAGAAACGACTGCGTGATGCCGAGGATCAACCCGCCGAGCACCGCGCCCCTGATGCTGCCGAGCCCACCGATCACGACCGTGAGGAAGGCCGGCACGAGGACGTCGGTCCCGACGGTCGGGTTGACGACGGTCAGCGGGCCGCCGACCACGCCGGCGACGCCCGCCAGCGCGGCACCGATGCCGAACACTACGATGTACGGCCGCGTGATCCTGATCCCGAGCAGCTGGACCATCTCCGCGTCTTGGGTGCCCGCGCGCACGGTGAGCCCGAAGTCGGTGAACTCGATCAGCGCGTACACGAGCACGACCAGCAGCCCCGTGATCGCGATCACCCAGAGCCGCCACTGCGGGAACCCCCCGACCAGCGGTAGCTCCACCGCCCCCGACGCCCACTCGGGCTGGGAGAAGCTCTGACTGTTGCCGCCGAACAGTACCCTGAACGCCTGCTGGGCGACGATCGCGAGCCCGAAGGTGAGGAGGATCTGGTCGGTGTCGGGTCGGTCGTAGAACGGCCGCGCGACGAAGCGCTCCATCGCGATGCCGAGCACGAACACCACGATCGGCACGATGATCAGCGCGGCGAGGAAGCCGAGATCGAGCCCGAGCGTGCCGAACCCGAACTCGGCGAGCTGTCCCTGCGAGAAGGTGGTCTCCTGGGAGACGAGGAGCCCGACGTACAGCCCCACGACGTACAGCGCGCCGTGGGCGAAGTTGACGAACTTGAGCGTGCCGAGGATGATCGACAGCCCGATCGCCAACAGGACGTAGATCGCGCCCGTCTGGAGGCCATTGAGCAGGATGCGGGCCGCTTCGGCGAGGAGGCTCATCGAACGCCCCCGCTCTCGCTCGGTCGTTCCCCGCGGTCGACGCCGAGCCGTCGGCGACAGCGGCGGTGACAGGGGGATCGACGGTACTGATACTGTCGGACAGAACCGTCTCGGAAACAACGGTGGAACACCCAGTTGCTGTCCGGCGTCTTCGGCTGGTCGATATTCACGTCACTCTGTCCGACAGTATGAGCAGCACTGTTCGAGTCGGTCGCTGGTTGGTCGTTCATTCTGTCGTCTTCTCTCGGCCGTTGGATCGGTGGTCGTTGCCACACGTTTCGTCGAAACGCGGTGTCCACGGAGAACTACTCGTAGCTACCGAGTTCGCACTCGGCCGCCGGGCCGCTGTCACAGTCGTAGCCGACCTGGTCGCTGGGGACGAGATTGACGAGTTCCAGCAGGTCGTTCTCGCTCTGATCGCCCTCCTGTTTGCCCTGGACGACCGGGACCGCCCGCTGGGCCTGGTGGTCGCATTTCCGCATCACTTCTTGGCCGAGGCCGATGTTGTCGTACTCGTAGCCTTCGAGCTGGCGGATGACCTCCGGTGGGTAGAACGTGCCGGCGCGTTCGACGGCCGCCGCGTACTGGAGCGTCTGTGCGTACGCGAGTTGTGCAACGCCCGGTGGCAGGTCGTCGTACTCTTGCTGGAACGCATCAACGAACGTCTTCGACGGTTCGTTCTCGATCCCCGGATCCCACGCGGTCGTGCCGAACACGCCTGGGATCGCCTGTTTCGCATTGCCGGCCACCAGCTGGTTGTACGATGCCCTGGTTGACGGCCTGCTTGAGCGAGTTCGCGCCGTCGAGCCCGTACTCGACGAGGAACAGCGCGTCGGCGTCGGAACTCTGGGCCTCCGAGAGGTACGAGGAGAAATCGGAAGTACCGAGCGGCGTCGCGGTAGCACCGACCTCGGTCCAGCCCGCCTCCTCGAAGAACTGCTTCATCGACGACCGGACGCTCTCGCCCCAGCTGTAATCAGCATAGAGCTGGTAGAAGTTCAAGTCGTCCCCGTATGCCTCCGTGACCGGCGGGACGAGTGCCTGAGCGGTCATGTACGCGTTGAACACCTCCCGGAAGCCGTAGCGCCGGCAGTCCGAACCGGTCGTACCGTTCCCATGGGTGAGACAACACTGAAACTGGACCTTCTCCTGTTGGGCTAGTGACTCCAGCGCGATCGCCACTGAGGTCGACGATCCACCGGTGAACATGATCACGTCGTCCCGGTTGATCATCCGGCCGGCGGCCTTCCGTGCCGTGTCGGGATCGGTCGCGGTGTCACCTTCCACGTAGTCGATCTGCTTGCCGAGCACGCCGTC
>PXQR01000121.1 GCA_003021235.1 Halobacteriales archaeon QH_6_64_20
CGGGGTACTCCTGCTCGCTGACCTCGCTCGCCCCCATGCTATAGAGCGCGAGCCGATCGCTGAAGAAGTACTGTGCGGCTATGAAGCCGCCCATGACGAGCACGATGAACAGGATGTTCGTGGTGTAGAGGCTCAACGCGGCGATGAAGACGATGTACAGCCCGAACAGTAGGAACATCGTCAGGCCCATCCGCCCGCGCAAACCCCAGTCGGTCTTCCATTCCATATATGAACCAAGGGTCTCCGGCAATATAGCCTAATCGCCCCGATCGATCCCGATCGGTCACGGTGCTCGACGATTCCGATCGGCACCTTCGCTCCCGACGACGGGCACGCCGATAGCCGGGGGTTCTTGACGGCGAGGGGCGTCGCGCCCGTACGGCGGACACCCTACTGGTGACCGGCGGCTCGGGGCGATCGGGCCGATGGATCGTCGACCGACTCGCGGACGAGTACGAAGTGGTCTGCGTCGACCTCTCCCACCCGGGCTTCGAGATCGATCCGGCTCCAGGGATCGATTTCCGTGCGCTGGATCTCGCCGATCGCGGCGGGGTCTTCGATCTCGTGCGCGAGGTCGGGCCCGACGCGGTAGTTCACTGGGGAGCGATCCCCGCGCCCGAGCGCCATCCCGGCGGAACCGTCTTCGAGAACAACACGATAGGAGCCTACAACGTCCTCGTCGCTGCGGGGCGCGAAGGAGCAAACGTCGTCCAGGCGTCGAGCGAGTCGGCCTATGGCTTCCCGTTCGCGCGCGAGCCCTCGCTTCCTGACGCATTGCCGATCACCGAGAATCACCCGCTTCGTCCGGAGGACCCGTATGGCACCTCGAAGGCCGTCGCCGAGGAGATCGCCGCGATGGTGGTCCGGCGGTACGGAATCTCGGTTGCCTCGATTCGACCCTCGTGGATCCAGTACCCCGGCGAGTACGCCTGCCGAGAGGTCGAGGACCTCGCCGAGGGCGTAGGCAACTTCTGGAGCTACGTCGACGTCCGGGACGTCGCGGGGATCGTCGCCGCGGCGCTCGACGCCGACGTCGAGGGCCACGAGGCGGTTCACGGCGCGGCGGCGGAGAACTACCTCGATCGACCGACGGCGGAGGTCGTCGAGGACTTCTTCGGCGAAGTACCCGAAACGTGTGCGATCGAGGGCGACGCGTCGGCGCTCTCGACGGCGAAGGCGGGCGAGACCCTGGAATGGTCGCCCGCACACTCCTGGCGGACGGCCACGGAAGAGTCGGTCGACGCGCCGGTGCTCTACACCGAGTGAGCGAGCGGGGATCGAAGAGCGGCCGAGGGGCGGCGAGCGGTCGCACCCGTTAAAAACGAGTAGCGACTCGAAGACACGTATGAGCGAGTCGCGCGCCTTCTGCCCGCGGTGTGGCGATTCCGTCGAGTCGCGCGCGGACGATACGGACGACGTGATGAGAACGGCGGACACGGAAGACACGGTAGACGGGGCGAGGACGACGGGTAGATCCGGATCGAACGCGACGAACGGGCGCGCGCCGCTGTGTGAGGAATGCTTCTTCGCGGAGTTCGACCTCGTGGACGCGCCCGATCGCATTGAGGTGCCCGTCTGCTCACAGTGTGGGGCGGTAAAGCGCGGCGAGCGATGGGTGGACGTCGGAGCCAGGGATTACACCGACGTCGCGATCGACGAGGTAGCTGAACGTCTCGCGATCCACGTCGATGCCACCGAGGTCTCCTGGGGGGTCGATCCGGAGCAAGTGGACGAGAACACGATCCGCATGCACTGCTTCGTGAACGGCGAAGTCAGAGGCCGAGTGCGGGAAGCTGAGGTTACCGTCCCGGTACTGATCTCGCGGGGGACTTGTGATCGGTGTGGACGGATCGCCGGCGAGGACTACGCGGCGACGATCCAGGTCCGCGCGCGCGACCGGACGCCCGACGACGACGAACGATCCGCATCGATCGAGATCGCCCGCTCGTACGTCGCCGAGCGCGAGGACGCGGGCGACCGGAACGCCTTCATCACCGAGATCGGCGAACGAGACGAGGGCATCGACGTGCGAGTGTCGACGACACAGATCGGGGCGGCGATCGCCGACCGGATCGTCCGGCAGTTCGGCGGGCGAGTTGACCGATCGCGGACGTTAGTAACCGAGGACGGCGACGGCAACGAGGTGTATCGGATGGCGTATGCGGTCCGATTGCCGCCCTTTCGACCCGGCGACGTGATCGACGTCGCCACCGACGATCCGGGAGAGCGCGATCCGGTGATCGTCGAGAGCGTCCGAGGCAACCTCAAGGGGACGCGCCTGCGGACCGGCGATCGGTACGAGGCGAACGCCGAGGACGGCGACGCGCCCGACGCGACGGTGATCGGCTCGGCCGAGGACAGGACGGCGGCGACGCTCGTCGCGATCGAGGACGAGCACGCGATCCAGGTGCTCGACCCCGAAACCTACGAGACGCGAACGGTACGCCGACCCGAAAACGTGGATCGGGGTGCCGAGACGGTCGATGTAGTGAAGACGGACGGGACAGTCTACCCGCTCCCGACCGACTCCTCACACTCCGAAGAGTGAGCCGTATCATCCTGTTCTCGTCCTCGTTTTCCTCCTCCGTCCCCGGTCGCCCACGCCCCGGAAAACGACTCGTTTAGCTCGGGCGCGCAGGCGCGCCTGTCGGGAAGCTGCAAGGGGCGCTCGGAGCGACCGAGCGGGGTCGAATCCGGCGAAACGAGCCGTTTCAGACGGATAAATCCGTAATTAAACCACTAGATTGACGGCATGGCGCTACTGTTATAAGGTATGCGAGGGGATGCGCGGTAATGGCCGATGACTCCCCGTCCGACGGAAACTGGGGTAGTGCCCTCCGACGGCGCTTTGCGAACCTGGCGGGCACCGATCAAGCGGGCGCGCCGGGGCCGGTTCACGTCCCGGCCGGGACGGTCTGTGAACTGATCAGCAACGCCCGTCGGCGAGCCGTGATCAAGCACCTCTCGACCCTCGAGGACGACGAGGCGACGACGCTCGGCGATCTGGCGCGACGGATCGCCGGCGAGGAGTACGACATCCCGCCCGAACAGGTCTCACAGAACCAGCGAAAGAGCGTCTACATCTCCCTGCGACAGAACCACCTCCCGAAGCTCGCCGAGACCGAGATCGTGGTCTGGGACAAGCGCGGCGGCGACATCAGCCGGGATCGGTCGGTCGACGCCATCGCCGCGCTGATCGGGCTCATCGAGGAAGCGTGTAAGGGTAGCGCGGACGACGGGAACGACCGGTAGGTTCCTACACACCCCTTGGCGACATCGGAGCCGCCGATTCGGTCAGCCCCCCGACCTCCGACCGCTCACGTGCGAGATACGTCGTGAGCGTCCCGAGCGTCCTGAACGAGCGTAACGCCGGCTAAGTCGGGGGTTCGCGCCGCAAACGACAGCTCCGTTCGCGGACCGGTCGGCGGACGGTCAGGATTGGGCGTCCTCGGCGTCGTCGAGCGCGGCGACGTCCTCGGCACGGGGCTCGTCCGGGAGCCGGTCGATACACGCGAAACAGAGGAAGTACTCCGAGTCGTCGGCGAGTTCGAGGGCGAGGCCGCCGGTCGCATCGGCGTCGAAGCTCCAGAGGTTCGCGATTCCGCCCGCGATCGAGACGGTCCGCCCACAGCCGTCACAGGAGTCGGAGGCCATGACTTGGCTACGGCGGCAGCGGACAAAGCCGTTCGCCCGCGGCTCGCCGACGAGGCGGAGCGCGGATCTGGCGACCCGTCGCTCGACGGCGGTCGGGTTCGGGCCGACGAAGAGCAACGAGCGCGTCAGCGGCGAACGATTTCCTCGAACTGTTCGAGCAACGCCTCGGTCGAATCCCCGCTATCATACTCGACGGTCCCCTCGTAGACTGTCCGGTCGTCGTCGGAACTCGTATCGACCGTGTTCATCCGCTCGCGGCGTCGGTGTTCGGCCTCGTCATAGTCACCCATTGACATGGAAACCACGTCGATACTAGTGAGCTAGTCGTTATCAATGTAACGCCGTCTGCTCCCTCCTTCCCCTCCGATCGGGCGGGGAGACGCGAACGAAGGACGGCAAAGGTTTAGAACCTGGAAACGGGAGAGTACGGAGAGCGATGCCGGACGACGGGGACGAACCGGGTTCGAACGCGCCCTCAGCGGTTTCGTTGGCTCGAACCCTTCGGACGCTCAAGCGACGCGGGAGCAATCTCTTAGTCGTTGGCCTCACGTCCGACGAGGGGTACGGCCGGATCTGCCGGCGGATGTTGGGAGACGACACGGCCGGGCCACGCCGACGATTGCTCGTCGTGACGGGGGCCGATCCGGAAGCCGTCACTGACCGGGCACGGCGAACACAGCGCCTACCTCCGGAAACGACGAGACACGTTCGGTATGTGACGACCGCACGAAGCGCGTCGGGCGGCCCACCCGCCGAAGGGAGTCCCGACGACGACACTCCGGACGACGAGGTCTCGACCGACGAACCCGCGACCGGCGGGACTCGAAACGACGAAGCAGCCGGAGCCGACGGAAAGGCGGGACGGCTACCGGACGGACGACGGATCGAGAGCGGGCAACTAACCGATCTGGGCGACGCGATCGAGGCCGAAATCGGCGCGATCGAGGCCGAAGCCGACGAACTCGCCCCGGCGGAGTTGCGCGTGTGTCTCGACTCGGTGACGCCGTTGCTCGACGCACACGACCGGGAAGCGGTCCTGGGGTTCCTCGACCGCGTGACGACACGGGTCGCCGACGCCCGCGGAATGGGCCACGTTCACCTCCCGGTCGCACGCGACTGGGAGGCGGTGGCAGACCTCGAAAACCCGTTCGACGCCGTCGTCGAACTCCGCGTCGAGCAGGGACGAACCCAACAGCGCTGGCACCTCCGGGACGCCGACGTGACGTCGGACTGGTTCGATCTATAGACGAGAACGATGACAGTACGCTACTCAGCATCGGCCGACGGCGTGTGTGGAACGTGCATACCACCGGTAACCTTTTTACTTACACATACTAATGGAATTCACGACGTGAACGAACAAGACAGGAGCGTGGGGGCGAACGGAGGAACGGGGAAGCCGTGATCACCTTCGAGCCCACCGAGACGGGGATCGAGGTCGTCGACGCGATCGAGCGCCACCGGTACGCGCTCGATACAGGACGGCCCGGGTCACCCGAGCCGGCCGATACCGAGGGGTTTCGCGTGCCGGTCGAGGCCGCGACGCGCTTCGAGGCCGCTTCGATCTCGCTCCCGACGGTCGCGGCAGTCTACGCTCGCGACGAGGCGGGCACCGTCGTCGCCGAAGCCGAACACTTCGCTCACGAACAGCTCCCGCCCGGCGCGTACGCGCTCGAAGTGTGTGCGCCGATCAAGCTCTACGTGCGGGTCGACAGCGAGGTAACGATCAGCGCCGACACGCGCCGGACCCGGATCGACTTCGGCGGGGAAACGACCGTTACCGTCGGTGCCCGGTCGTATCACGAACACCCCGCGGCGACGGTCACGACGACCGACGATCCACGCGATCTGATGGCGGCGATCTCGACGTTCGGCTCGGCGCTCAAGACGACGAGCGTCGAGCGTTCGTATCCGACCTTGCGAGGTCACCCCCCGACGATCGAACTGGGCGAAGAGCTACGGATCCCCCCGGAACTCGACGCTCCGGATTCAGGCGTGCGGATCGAGGTGCCCCCCGAGTACGGCCCGGTCTTCGTCGCCGCGCCGCTCGCGTACTATCTGGATGCACGGCTCGTTCCGGGCGAGACCGCCCGGATCGTCACCGACACCGGGTTCGAGTACTCGGTGGAGAGCACGCGCGGGTTCGAGACGGAGGTAGAACGCGCCCTGAAACAGGTCTTCTTCCTCGACTGTGTTGTCCGTACCGAGGGGATCTACCCGGTCGAACTGGCCGAACGTCAAGGAGTAGAGTCACGGATCGACCTGGATTTCGAGGACTCGTACGAACGCTCGTTGGCCGAACGCCTCGAAGCCTATCTAGAGGTGCCGTTCGCCGCAATCGAGGAGTTCCTGCCGGAGTGGAAACTGACGACCCACGTCGATCCGGTAGCCGAAAGCGTCGAGACGATCCCGTTTCTGGTGAACGACCTGGCGGTTATCCGGACTCCACGAGCGAACGCGACGACCGGCTCGGCGGGACAGATGGCCGTCTTCGACGAGTTCACTCGCGGAAAGGTACGAGCCGGAGACGGCGAGACCTTTACTCGCAGTGCCGCGTCACAGCCGACCGAGACGAGTTCGTACGTACAGCCCGAGGAGGCACGATCGCTCGAACAGGCCTGGGTCGGCGACGGAACGCCGCTGGGCGCGAGCAAGGCTACCGCCCAGGCGTACCGGAACCGGTTGGATCGCGAGCCGACCGAGGGACCGATCGAGATCGCCGTGATCTGCAACGATCCCGAGATGGACGCCGAGCGCGCGGGCGTCGATAGGGTGTACGGCTCGCGCGCGCAACTCCCCTTCGAGGTGTCGATGCACCACGACCTGACGGTCGCCGAACTGGAGGCAATCCTGACCGACTCGGCCGATTTCGTTCACTACATCGGTCACATCGAGGCCGGCGGGTTCGAGTGCGCCGACGGGACGCTCGACGCTGGCCGACTGGAGTCGGTCGATGTCGGCGCTTTCTTCCTGAACGGCTGTACGTCCTACGAGCAGGGGATGGCCCTCGTTGAGGCCGGCGCGATCGGCGGGGTCGTAACAATTAGCGACGTGATCAACAGCGGCGCGATCCGGATCGGTCGCGCGATGGCTCGACTGCTGAACTGTGGGTTCCCATTGGGCGTTGCGCTCGAACTCGCTCGTGAGGAGAGCGTCGTCGGTGGTCAGTATCTCGTTGTAGGTGATAGCGGATTGGCAGTCGCACAAGCACAGAACGGGACTCCAAATCTGTGTGACGTCGAGACTACTAATGAGAGTTTTGAACTTTCGTTCAAGGCGTTTTCAACATCTCATCAGGGGATGGGAACTATGATCTTACCCCATATACAGGGGAACGAGCAGTATGCTCTGTCCTCCACTGGCGTCAGACAGACGTTTGACCTATCGCAACAAGAACTCGCTCATTTTCTTGCGCTTGAAGATGGTCCCGTAAGAGTAGACGGTGAATTACAGTGGCGCAACCAAGTGAACGTCTCTAAATTTTAGTTACGGGCCAGCGACTGACGAATGACTGGCTGCCACGCTCCCTGCCTGGCTGAGCACCATCAGCATAGTGAACAGCACGCCGGTCATTTTCGGGTTCTGTGCGAGGTACGTCGCGACCTTGTTGTCGGACATTACGATTTCACAGAGTATCGCGATTGATATAAAAATATTTGAATGTTAATTATATAAACAGCAATGGATTTAGCAACGGAACAAACGAAGGAACCGTGTGGGTTCGATATATTTCGGCTCTCAATGAGTGGTCAGAACCATACTGTGGTGGTACGGGCGAGCGACGCCAGACTACCACAGGGGAAACGGACAGTCGGGGGCGCGTACTATCACTACGGACGTCGTATGGGAGCGAGACGCGCGACTCACCGGTAAGGCCGCGCGCCGGGGTCAGAGAGGGTTCGCCGCCGACGGGTAGCGACGGAGTGCAGTCAGCTTGCATCGAGGCGGAAACCGAGAGCGAACGAGCGGACGACCGTCAGCCACCGACGGAGCGGTCGAAGTTCTCATCCGAGGTAGAGGGTCTGGGCGTGACGCGTCCCGTCGACGTCGAGGACGTTTCCCTCGTCGACGAATCCGTGTTCGATCGCGAGGCCCACCGATCGAGTTCCGACGATGTTCGCAACCGTCGCGCGCGCGAGGCTATCGGCGGCGTCGTCTTCGGGGACGGTCTCGCCGCCATAGAAGTCCTCGGTGACGGTGAGCGAGACCGGGTCGTCCTCGAAGGTCTCGCTGAGGACGTCGGGATCACAGACGGACACGAGCAGGCCTTTCGGAGTCCGGCGCTCGTTGACGATCAGTTCAGCCACGGTCTCTCGCTACCGGTCGAGCAACTGCTCTTCGGTCTCCCGACGGAGTTCGTCGGCGCGTTCGGCGGCTGCTTCGGCCTCGTCGTCCCGGCCGAGTCGCTCCAGGGTCCGGGCTTTCTCCTCGAAGAGTTCGGGGCTCCGGAAACCCAACCGGAGGGCGATTGTACCAAGCATGCGGCAAGCGC
Organism: Halobacteriales archaeon QH_6_64_20; assembly: GCA_003021235.1. Classification (GTDB taxonomy): domain Archaea; phylum Halobacteriota; class Halobacteria; order Halobacteriales; family Halococcaceae; genus PXQR01. The sequence continues at coordinate 8,147 of PXQR01000121.1, forward strand.
GGGTCGATCTCGACGGCGCGTTCGGCGTGATCGAGGGCTTGTTCGGTCCGGCCGGCCTCCCAGAGCGCATAGGCGAGGTTCGTCTCCGCGCTTGCGGCGTGTTCGGAGCGGTCGTCGATACGCAGTGCCTCCCGATAGGCACCGGTCGCCGCGTCGTACTCCTCGAGTTCGGCGTGGGCGATTCCCTTGTTGACCCAGGCTTCCTGTTCGGCGAGGTCCTCGGTAGCGAAGCGAGCGGCGCGTTCGAGCGTTTCGGTGGCTTGCTCGTAGCGGTTGATCGAGATATAGGAGAGCCCGACATCGATCAGGCTCTCGACATCGACCTCGCCGCTCGACAGTTGATTGCCGTCCAGCAGGTCGGCGAGCACCCGGGAATCGACCGGGTCGACCTCGTCGGGATCGACGGAGAACTCCGGTTCGAGGTCGAACCCTTCGTAGGGATCGTCGAACCCGCTACCCTCCGAGAAACGGTGATCGCGACCGTTCCCCGGCGATTGATCCGCGGGATCGCTCCGAGCGCGATCGGCGTCACGACCACTATCGCGGTCGTCACCGACGTCGCTATCGCCGTCGGAGTCGGATCGAGAATCGTCCATACTACCGTGTAGCCGGAGCGCGAAGTTAAGGACTGCGACCGGTTTAGCTCGCGTATGCGTGCGTTCGTCAGCGTCGACCCCGAGGGACTCGAAGCGGAGATCGGAGCCGTTCAGCGCGAGTTCGAGGAAGCGAGCGGGCTCGATTTCGTCCCCCCGGCGGACGTTCATATCACGCTCTCGTTTCTCGGCGACGTCGAGGACGGAGAGCTGGCGGCGGTCACCGACGCCATCGGCGAGGCAGTGGCCGAAAGCGGCGTGTCGCCGTTCGAAGCCGAGTTCCGTGGTTTAGGAGCCTTTCCGAGCCCCGAGTACATCCGCGTGCTCTGGGTCGGTGTGGGTACGGGAAGCGAGAAACTGACCCGGCTCAACGAGCGAATCGAATCCCGCACCGTGGAGTTGGGCTTCGAACCCGACGACCACGAGTTCACGCCGCACGCGACGGTCGCCCGGATGCGCCACGCCGGCGGGAAAGAATTCCTCCAGCGAAAGCTCGACGAACTCGATCCGACCGTTGGGACGAGGGAGATCGAGGAGGTACATCTGACCGAGAGTACGCTCACCGACGAGGGGCCGGAGTACGAGACGATCGAACGGTTCTCGCTATCGGCATGATTAGGTATATCTAAATAAGTTTTCGATACACCTAAAAATTGTTTCTAGAATGATAAGACACTAAGTCGTCGAGCGGCTACGATGAGTATGGACCCGCTCGCGAATTTCACGCTGGTGTTCGTCGCAGGGCTGATTACGGCACTCGCGACCGGCGTGGGGGCGCTGCCCTTCTTTCTCGTCGAGGAGGTGAGCGACCGCTGGAACGTCGTCCTCTGGGGGCTCGCCTCGGGCATCATGGTTTCGGCGTCGGTGTTCGGGCTCCTCCGCGAGGGGCTCGCGGCAGGCACGCTCGGCGAGATCGCGATCGGGCTCGGGGCAGGCGTTCTGTTGGTGGTAGCGAGCCATCGCGTGCTCTCGGGCGCGGAGATCAACCCGCGCCAGTACGAACAAGCGGATTACCGGAAGCTGGTGCTCGTTCTCGGCGTGCTAACGGTCCATAGCTTCCCGGAAGGTGTCGCGGTCGGCGTCTCCTTCGCGGATATCGGGTTCGCGAACGGGATTTCCCTCTTCGGGTTCACCGTCCCGGTGCTCGCGGTATTCATGACCGTCGCGATCTCGATTCACAACGTTCCCGAGGGCGTCGCGGTTTCGATCCCGCTGTCTTCGATGGGGGTCCCGAAACGGCGATTGGTGTGGTGGTCGATCTTTTCGAGCCTCCCCCAGCCGATCGGTGCTGTGATCGCCTTCTATTTCGTGCGGATCGCCCGCGAGGCTCTCGCGGTCGGGTTCGGGTTCGCCGCGGGAGCGATGATATACTTAGTCGTCACCGAGTTCCTTCCCGAGGCGCTCGAAGAAGGAGACGGACTGCCACGCGGCGGACGCCCGGAACTCGTCTCCGGCGTTCTCCTCGGCGTGGCTCTGATGATCCCGTTGACGTTCGTCTAATCGGAGCGAAGCGATAACGCGGAAACACGAGTCTAAGTCCACGGGAGCGATACCGAGCCAGTATAGGGAAGAGATCGAAGGCGAAGAAGAACCGTCTCGCGAAACAGTTCAGGGTCGAACTCGAGGAGGTACGCCTCGATGCGTCGATCAACGAGGCGATCTGGGCGCGCGGCCGATCGAACCCGCCCCGAAAACTCCGGGTTCGGGCGGCGCGCTTCGAGGAAGAGGGCGAGCGGATCGTCGAAGCGGAACGCGCCGGGTAGCGGTGCTCCGTACGGTTTTCGCCGGATCGGCGTACGTCGGGGTGTTCGCGCGAGCGATTCCCGTCCACTCGTTGATCCCGTCCGCTCCGGTGACCCACAACGCATTGTGAGCGGTGCCGGCGATCCCGATCGAGTCGAGCATACGCCTTTCGGGTTCCTCCCGCGTGTCGTCCGCGAGGTCGTCGCAGGCGATGGAGTCGGTGAAGTCGGCGAGTTCTCCGGTCGTCGTTATCCCCTGCGCCGGGCTATCGGTCATCAAAAGCATTGGCAGGGGTCACCAGCTCCGGTACGACAATGCGTCGGAGTCGAACGATCCGGCAGTGGACTAATAGGGACTCTCGGCGTAAGCGGGGCTATGCAGATCGGGTCCGATCTCTTGGTTCGGTGTCTCGAAGTCGAGGGGGTCGAGTACGTCTTCGGCCTCCCGGGCGAGGAGTTAGAGAACGTCCTCTTCTCGCTCCGTGATTCGACGATCGACTTCGTTCCGGTGCGCCACGAGCAGGGCGCGGCCTTTATGGCCGACGTCTACGGCCGGCTCACCGGCGACGCGGGGGTCTGTCTCAGTACCTTGGGACCGGGCGCGACGAACCTCCTCACTGGCGTTGCCGACGCCCATCTCGATAAGAGCCCGTTAGTGGCGATCACCGGCCAGGGCGGGCTCGAACGCCTGCACAAAGAGAGCCACCAGCACCTCGATATCGTCGACATGTTCGAGCCGGTCTCGAAGTGGAACGCCCGGGTCACCGAACCCGAGATCATCCACGAATCGATACGGAAGGCGTTCAAGCTCGCCGAACACGAGAAACCCGGTGCTACGCACATCGAGTTCCCCGAAGACATCGCCGCTGAGGAGTGTGAACAACGCCCGCTCCCGCCGCGCAACCGGGTGCGCCGGCCCAGCCCGGATGCCCGATCGATCGAGCGCGCCGCCGCGTTGCTCGCCGACGCCGACCGACCGCTCGTGCTCACCGGCAACGGCGGCGTCCGAACCCGCTCCTCGGAGCGCCTGCGCTCGTTCATCGAGACGACCGACATGCCCGTGGTCGCCACCTACATGGGGAAAGGCGCGGTCTCGGACGCCGACGAACGCTCGTTGCTCACGCTCGATTCCGGCTCCGACGGCCAGGCCGCGGAGGCGATCTCCCGTGCGGACGTCGTACTCGCGGTCGGCTACGACATCGCCGAACACGACCCCGAAAACTGGAACCCCGAACAGGGAAAGCGGATCGTCCACCTCGACTTCGAGCCCGCGGAGGTCTACGAACACTACAATCCCCACGTCGAAGTGGTCTGTGACATCGGCGCGGGCCTGCGCGAACTCGAAGCCGCCTGCGAGGACGTTCGGACCGACCCCGAGTGGTACGCCGACCTGCGCGACTCGCTCGCGACGGAGGTCTTCGCCAAGCCCGCGCCCGACGAGCCCTTTTCGGTGCGCGGAGCGCTCCCGATCGTGCGCGACGTCATGGCCGCAGAAGACGTCCTGTTGTCGGATGTCGGAAGCCATAAGATGGCGATCTCGCGGGACTATCCGACCTACGACCCCAATACCTGTATCATCTCGAACGGCCTCGCCTCGATGGGTATCTCGGTTCCCGGCGGGGTCGCCGCCGACCTCGTGACCGATTCGAACATCGTGGCGGCGACCGGCGACGGGGGATTCCTCATGAACGGCGCGGAGATCGAGACGGCGACACGTCTGGGCTGTGGTTTTACGATACTGCTGTTTAACGACGACGACTACGGCCTGATCTCCGAACAACAGCGCGAGAGCAAAGGCGAGAGCACCGGTACGACCCTTACGAACCCCGACTTCGTGACGCTGGCCGAGAGCTTCGGGATCGAGGGCTACCGACCGGCAAGCTGGGACGAACTCGACGACGTGCTCGGGGAGGTCGTGCCGGCCGATCGGATGGCGCTCGTCGAAGTGCCCGTGGAGTGACGCGAACGCCCGGACAGTGTGTCCTCGCTTCGGCTGATACCCATCAGTCGAGCAGAGCCGAAACGAGGCGGGGAACGATGGAACGGACCGAACGGACGATCACGATACGGAGGAAGCGATGACAACCGTCGAGGTCGGTCCTGATGGGACGCTCCTGTTCTATCCAAACGAGGTGCAGATACCAACCGGTGGTACCGTCGGATGGGTCTGGAAATCGAGCGGCCACAGTGTCGTTCCCTGAGGATGGTGACTGGGGCCACGAACCGCTCGAAGAGGAGGGATTCACCTACGAACGCGCGTTCGAAACGGACGGCGAATACGACTCCTACTGTCGACCACACGAGTCGGCCGGTATGGTCGGTACCGTCGTCGGCTACGGGGCCAAATCTGCGCAGGGCCACAGACGGTCGCAGTCGGACCCGGCGACGAACTCGTGTTCAATCCTGATTCACTCCGTATCGCGTCGGGAACGACGGTCACTTTCGCCTGAGAGCCTGGCAGCCACAACCTCGCCGTCGAGAGCCAGCCCGACGGTGCGAACGGGGAAGGCGTCGAGCGGCTTCTGTCGGCCGGCTTCGAGCACAGACGGACATTCGACGTACCCGGAACGTACGAGTACCACTTCGAACCACACGAGACTGCCGGGATGGTCGGCGAACTCGAAGTGATCGAAGCGAACGACGATGATTAGCTCGCGGCTCGTTTGCTGACTCGATTGGAGTTAGTTTTCTTCGATCGACTCGAACACCGGTGCCGGGTGCCCATCTGCTTCCGTTGCTTCGGCGAATCGCACCCGTTCGCCGATCTCCACGGTGCCCTCGATCCGCGCCAATACCCGTCCCGCACCGAGATCGACGAGCGCCACTTGATATTCGCCCTCGAACCGTTCGGGGGCCACCGCGATCGTCGTTTCCGAGTAGACCTCTCCGTCCGTGTCGAGTTCGATCGTTGAGACCACGCGGCTTCAACACTGCGCGCAGGCGACTTTCGGCGCGGCGGTGACGTGCCTGCACTCGCTACACTCCTGGCCCAGCAAGGTGCCCTCGCGTAGCGCCGCTGCCCACTTGCGGTAGGTCAGGACTCCGTCCCCGTCGTCGCCGGATCGTTCGAGTTCTTCAGTCTCGCTCATGTCGCGGCCTCCATGACCGTGACGACCGTCGTCGCGGCGTCCCCGCCCAAGTTGTGTGCGACCCCTTTTCTCGCACCCTCGATCTGCCGGTCGCCCGCCTCGCCCCGGAGGTGTTCGGTCAACTCGACGATTTGGGCGACGCCGGTCGCGCCGATCGGATGTCCCTTCGCTTTGAGTCCGCCCGATGGATTGATCGGGATCGACCCCTCCAAACTCGTCCGGCCGTCCGCGGCCGCGGGGCCACCATCACCCGTTTCGACCAACCCGAGGGCCTCCGACGCCATGACTTCCGCACCGGTGAAACAGTCGTGGACCTCCGCGAAGTCCATCTCGTTCCCGTCTGTGCCTGCCTGGTCGTAGGCCTCGGTAGCGGCGTCGCGGGCGGCCCGTGTGGTCGAGGGGTGGACCTTGTCGGCGAGCGGGACGATATCGGTCGCGTGGCCGACGCCCGTTACGTCCACGCTTTCGCCGTCGAAACTCCCTGCATTGTCGGCGCTCGTCACGACGGCCGCGGCCGCCCCGTCGGAGAAGGGACAGCAATCGAGCACGTGAAACGGGTCGGCGACGATCGGCGAGTCGAGTACGTCGTCGGTCGTGACGTCCCGGCCGAAGTGTGCGCGCGGGTTCAGCGTACCGTTCGCGTGATTTTTGACGGCGACGCCCGCCAACTGCTCGTCGGTCGTGTCGTGTTCGTACATATGGCGTTTCGTCAGCAGGCCGAACACGCCGGGAAAGGTGAGCCCCGAGGGTTGTTCGTACTGACGATGCGAGGCGCTCGCGAACACCCGGGTCATCGCACCAGTACCTAAGCCGGTCTCGGGCGTACAGCGCTCGACCCCGCCGACCAGAACGGTATCGTGGAGTCCGGCTTCGACGGCCTCGACGGCGTGTTTGAAGGCGTTCGAGGAGGTCGCACAGGCGTCCTCGAAGCGCTGGGCGGGAACGCCCGCACAGCCGATGTGGGAAGCGATCGTCGGCGCGAGGTGCGTGTCGTTTTCGGTTTGCCCGCCCATCGCGTTCCCGAAGTACAACGCGTCTATCTCGTCGGTGTCGACGCCCCCATCGTCGAGCGCGGGGAGGGTCGCCTCGGCGAACAGTTCGGGCAAGGTCGCTTCGTGGACGCCGAAGGGTGTCATTCCGACGCCGATCACGCTTGCTCGTGTCATCGACTCTCCTTACCCGATCGATCCGAATAACTCCACGGACGATCCGCTCGCTGTTCGGCGTCCCGTAGAATGCGACTTCGTCTATAGCGAACGATCTGCGCGTCGCTTTCTGCTTGCTCGGAGGCCACGTCACTCGAACGATGAGATGTGGGCTGTGGTCGGTGGCTCCACCCTCAGGTTGCAATGCCCGGAGCCCCGCGACCGAGTGTTGCGGTCATTCGACAGCCCAACTACGCAGAGGCGATCGATCGGTTAGTATCTGATCCCAAACTGTGTCGGTAGTCGACAGTGAGCACGGAACGCGAACGGAGCTTCGCGGGCCGTATTCACCGAAGCCGATCGGTGCAATTGCGGTGCGATTGCGGTGCGGTCGGCGCACGTAGTCATACCGTGAGCGAGCCGAAGGCGAGCGAGCGGCCTTTTTCGTCGAGGTTTTTGCGGTAAGCGTGGGACCCTCCGAGTTCCACGGACCATGCGAGCGGGCCTGCGGCCCGCAGTTTGCCGCCGTCGGCGAGGATTTCGCGCTCGCGCGCGGAGGCTTCGAGCGTCCCCGTTGCCTCCCAGTCGTCGTTCACGCGGATCGTGAACTCCTCGGTACCGGCGCGCACCGCGCCGGCGACGTCGTCGACGATCTCGATGTCGTCGCCCTGCTCGATTTTCTCATACGTCTCCTCGTCGATCTCCAAGGGGAGCAACCCGAAGTTGAATAGGTTCGCCTTGTGAATTCGGGCGAACGAGCGGGCGAGGACGCCTTCGACGCCGAGATACATCGGACACAGCGCGGCGTGTTCCCTGGAAGAACCCTGGCCGTAGTTCTCGCCCGCGACGAGAAAGCCCCCGTCGGCGTCGAGCGCGCGCTGGGCGAAGTCCTCGTCCACTCTCGATAGGGTGAATTCGGATAGTTTCGGGATGTTAGAACGATACATCAGGATGTCCTGGGTCGCCGGGATGATGTGGTCGGTCGTGATGTTGTCGTCCATCTTCAGCAGGCTCGGCCCGGCGAGGTGTTCCTCTAAGGGATCTTTGAGCGGGACGTCCCCGATGTTCGGCCCCTTGACGAGACCGTCGTCGACCCTCTCGTCGGGCGCGATGAGATCCGCGCGGCCGCCGTCGTACTTGTCGGGGAGCTCTAGTCCGGGAGCGTCGAGGTCACCCAGCTCCTCCGCGAGGTCTCGCGGATCGGTGATCTCGCCGGCGATCGCAGAGGCCGTCGCGACCTCCGGCGAACACAGATAGACCGAGTCGTCCTCGATGCCGGATCGGCCCTCGAAGTTACGATTGAAGGTCCGTAACGAGACCGAATCGGAGGCGGGCACGTGGCCGATCCCGATACACGCTCCACAGGTCGCCTCCGAGAAGTTGACGCCCGCCGCCATGAGTTCGGCCGTCCAGCCCTCGCGAGCCAACAGTTCGGCGGCCTGCTTCGAACCGGGCGCGACGATCATCTCGGTTCGCTTGTTGACTTCACGCTCTTCGAGCATCTTCGCCGCCGGCAGGATGTCCTCGTACGCACCGTTCGTACACGAGCCGATGATGACCTGATCGACCGACTCCCCTGCCACCTCGCTTACCGGCACGACGTTGTCGGGCATCGAGGGGGTCGCGATCAACGGTTCGAGATCGCTCATGTCGACGACGATCTCGTCGGCGTACTCGGCGTCGTCGTCCGGTTGCAGATCGACGAACGTGTCCTCACGCCCGAGCAAGGAGAGGTACTCGCGCGTCTTCTCGTCGGTCGGGAAGATCGAGGTCGTCGCGCCGAGTTCGGTCCCCATGTTGGTGATCGTCGTCCGCTCGGGAACCGAGAGGGTCTCGACGCCAGGACCGGTGTATTCGAGCACTCTGCCGACGCCGCCTTTCACCGAGAGCTCGCCGAGCAGGTGGAGAATGACGTCCTTCGCGGTGGCCCACTCGGGGAGTTCGCCCTCTAAGCGGACGTTTACGACTTCGGGCATCTCGATGTAGTACGGACCGCCGCCCATCGCGACCGCGACGTCCAATCCCCCGGAACCGATCGCCAACTCCCCGAGCCCGCCCGGAGTGGGGGTGTGACTGTCGGAGCCGAGCATGGTCTTTCCCGGCGCGGCGAAGTGTTCCTTGTGAACCTGGTGACAGATCCCGTTGCCCGGTCGGGAGAAATGGGCCCCGAAGGTACCTGCCGCCGACCGCAGGAAGCGGTGGTCGTCCGAGTTTTTGAAGTCGAACTGGTAGGTCTGGTGGTCGCAGTACTGAGCGGCGAGTTCGGTCTGGACTTCGTCCAGTCCGAGTGCCTCGAACTGCAACCAGACTAAGGTCCCAGTGGTGTCCTGGGTGAGGACCTGGTCGATATCGATCCCGATCTCCTCGCCGACCTCCAGTTCGCCGTCGACGAGGTGGTCGCTGAGGATTTTCTCGGTGACTGTCTGACCCATGCCCGTGGATCGGCGGTCCGCGAATATAAATCCGGTGCGTCCGCGCGTCGTGGCTTCGATCCGTCGAACGGCCCCCGGCTACCGTCGCTGACGGCTGGCCACGCGACCGCTCCGAACCGCCAGTGCGCCGCGTTTCGACCCGTGTGGTCGAACGCCCCCGGTAGAGTCACTGGGTCCGTTCGAGCCCCGCTCGATCGCCGAGCGTCCCGTCGGTTTAGCGGACGGGTTCGTCGTACTGCCACCGGACGCGTTCGACGCTGTACCCGCCACACGCCGGACAGACGTGGTGCTGGCGCTCGAACCGACCCTCACAGCTCACACAGACGTACGGACGCACTCGATCGCCGTCCCCCCTATCGAGCCGTCGTCCGAGCCGCTGGACGAGTCCCATGTCTTCGTTTCCCCCTCGATCCACCGGTGGACTCACACGAGCGATCGATAAAAATCCCGTGATGACTCGCCCTCGCTGAACGCGTCCCGATAGGACCTTACTGCCCCGCTCGTATCGGCGTCCATGTTCGAATCCGGAGCCGTCGTCGCCGAACACGTCTCGCCGCTCGACTCCGAGCAGGTGCAACCGAACGGCGTCGATCTCACGCTCGACGCGGTCTTCCGCCAGCGCGAACCCGGACACATCGCCCGAGACGGGAAACGGGTCGGCGCGCGCGATCCGGTCTCCGCTACGAACACCGATGGCACACCCACCTATCGGCTCCCGCCCGGCGGTTATATCGCCCGCTACGGCGAGGAGATCGCGATACCCGAGGGCCACGTCGGGTTCGTCTACCCGCGCTCGTCGCTTCTTCGCAACTCCTGTACGGTCGATACGGCCGTCTGGGACGCCGGCTATCGCGGGCGTGGTGAAGGACTCCTGAGCGTCCACCACGAGATCGAGATCGAACGGGGTGCCCGTTTCGCCCAGTTCGTGCTCGCGCGCGCGAATCACGAGGGGAGCTACGAAGGTAGCTATCAGGGAGAACGCGTCGAGTGACCCGGCGTGCCTCGTCCGCCGATCCTGGTGTCGGTGTCGCCGTCGTCGTAGCCTGTCGAATCAGACGAGCAGGTCGGATTCGGCGTACGCCGTAGAGCGGTTGGTCGCGGGCTGTTGGGAAACGGTGAGGCGGTGGTCAGCTGCGTCGATCAGCTCGTCGGTGTGTGAGACGACGATCGTCTGCTCGACGCCGATCTCGCGCATCCGCGAGACCACGCCGTCGATCCGCTCGACGTGGCCCGCGTCGAGGTGGGCGGTCGGCTCGTCGAGGATCAACGGCGGCATCGGTGCCGTCCCTTCGGTGCCTTCGGCCAGCAGTTGATAGATCCCACACCGGAGCGCGAGATTGAACAGCACGCGCTCGCCCCCCGAGAGCTTGCCCGGTTCGAGGGTCGCGCCGCTCTTTTCGTGGACCGTTGCACGGTACTCGCCGTCGAGCGTGATCCGGTCGTAGGCGTCGTTGCGATACGCGAGATCGAACACTTCGTTCACGAGTCGTTCGAGCGCTGCGATGTTGCGCTGGCGCAGATCGGCGCGCAGATCGGCGTACATCCGCTGGAGTTCCTCACACTCCTCGTAGAGCGACGCCAGCACGTCGGCCCGCTGTTGTAGGGTCGCCCGCCGTTCGCGGAGCGCTTCGAGCTGGTCGAGTTCGCTTTCGATCCGGCCCAACTGGTTCTGAAGGCCATCGCGGCGGGTCTCTGCCTCCTCGACGTCTCCATCGATCGCCTCGATCCGTTCTTCGGCCTCCTCGCTCGCCGTCTCGGCTGCTGCGACGCGTTCCTCGTCGACCTGCTTTTCCAAATCGTCGAGGCGCGAACGCTTCGTATCGAGCCCTTCGCGCCGCTCGTCGAGCAGGTCGCCGAGCCCCTCGTACCGCTGTTTTGCCTGTGCCCGCTCGTTTTCGAGGTTGTCTCGCTTCTCGTGGGCTCGGGTCGCCGTTTCGAGGTGTGTTCGGCGTTCGCGTACCGCCTCGCGGCGCTCACGGAGCGTCTCCAGTTCCGTTTCGTACTCGCTGACCCGCTCGACGACTTCCCCACGTTCCGTGCGTTTCTCGCCGGCCGCCTCGCTCGCCTCGCTCGCCTCCTCGCGGTAGGTCTCGGCCTGCGCGCGTCTGTCCTCGATCGACTCGATCCGTCCTTCCAGTACTTCGCGTTTCGCCGCGCGCTTTTCGCGCAACATCTCGACGGTCGTCTCCACTTCGGCGAGCGTTCCCGCCCGTTCGATCCGCTCGTCGATCTCACTTACTTTTTCGCGTAGCTCCTCGCGTTTCGCTTCGAGGTCGGCCGCCTCCTCGCGGTCGTCGTCGAGCGAGTGGACGTGCGGGGAACCTTCGACGTCCTGGCCACAGGTCGGACATTTGCCCGCTTCACGCAGGTCTTCGGCGCGCTCGATCGCTTGCCTCGTGGCTTTCAGTTCGCTCGTGACTCCCGTTAGTTCCTCGCCGATTTCCTCACGTTCGGCTTCGGCCTCCCGACGCATCTCTCCCGCCTCGCCGAACGCTACCGGTGCGTCCTCGAAGCGCCCGCGCGCCTCGTCGATCCGTCCCTCGATGTCCTCGATCGTCGCGCGCGTCTCGACGATCTCGGTTTCCCCCTCCTCGACCGTCTCGTCGAGCTCCCGGGCCTGTTGCTCGCGCTTTTCGGCTCGCTCGTCGAGTTCGTCGGCTTCCTCGCTCAACTGTGTCGCCTCCGTTCGTGCCTGCTCGACGCGCACCTGTGTGGTGTCGATCTCGCTTCCGAGTGTCTCTTGCTCGTCGACGACCGTATCGAGCGCTTCCTCGATCGCCCCCGGCTCGGCATCGGGGTCGATCTCGACGCCCTCGGCGGCCGCCCGGGATAGTGCCTCTCGGACCTCCGCTTCGGCGGTCTCGATTTGCTCGTCGAGGTCCTCGATCTCCGTCTCGAGGTCGGTACGGGCGCGCTCGGTGTCCTCGATCGCGTCCTCGACCCTGCCGACCTCCTCGCGGACGTCGGCGAGCCGTGTGCGGGCTTCCGCCTGTGCCTCGATGACCGACTCGGCCTCTGCCTTTCGCTCGGCGGCCTCCTCGCGTCGTTCACGGAGATCGGCGATCCGCTCGGTGACGTCTTCTAACTGTCCTCCCACCCGCTCGCGGGCCGCTTCGAGGTCCCCTTCGCTCCTCTCGTCGAGCTGGTCGGTTACGTCCGAAAGCGCGCCCGCTACCGAATCGCGGACGTGTTTCACGCCCAAGCGTGCCTCCGAGGCTCGATCGCGGTAGGTTTCGAGCACGCCCAGTCGGACGAGGCCGTCGATGATGTCCTGGCGTTCGTCGGGCGAGGCCTCGATGAGCTTGTTCACCTCGCCCTGACGGACGTACGCACAGCTGAGGAAGCTCTCTGCGTCCATACGAAACAGCGAGGCGATCCGGTCGTCGACCGCCCGTGCGCCGTCGATCCGGCCTTCCGGGGTTTCGAGCACGGCGGTGTCCTGACTCGCTCGGTCCCCGGTGCGTTTCAGCTCCCGGCGCACGCGGTACTCCGCGTCGGCGTGGGTGAACCACAGCGAAACGGTACAGCGCTCGGCGTCGGTGGTGATGACGTCCTCCAGGGTGGCGTTCGCGGTTCGCAGTGCCGCCGCGCCGTACAGCGCGAAGAAACACGCTTCGAGCAACGAGGACTTGCCCGCGCCGTTGACACCTCGAACGACGGTGACGCCCGGTTCGAAGCGGACGTCCGCCTCCTCGAAACAGCGATACCCCGTTACCGTGAGTCGATCGAATCGCATCAGTTGCTCTCAGTCCCAGAGCGTCGATTGTGTCGTTCGCTTCTCCTCGGCTCGATCGCGTTCGTCCCCTTCCACGTCGTTTTCTGCTCGCCCGCTTCCGTCCGATTCGCCCGTCCGTGCCGTTCCGTTCTCTCCGTTCGCCTCGCTTCCTCCGTCGGTCTCCGTTTCTCCCTCCTCCGGCCTCGACTCCGCCTCTAGGTCGTCCTCCAGCGGGTCGGCATCGGCTTTCCCGCCGGCCTCGATGCCGTCTTCGGGCTCGGTTCCCGCTTCCGCTCCGATTTCGGCTTCGGACCCGTTCGCCGCCACGCTCGAACTCCCGTCGGACGCCGATATCGGTTCACTCGACTCGCCCGTGTCGTCTCCCGCGGCTTTCGCGGAGTTCGACCCATCGGGCGTCGATCCGG
>PXQR01000122.1 GCA_003021235.1 Halobacteriales archaeon QH_6_64_20
ATTGAGTCGGTCACCCCCGGACTCCTCGGCGACGACCGTGAGGCCGCCGTCATTGTCATCCTCGTCATCATCGTCGTCGTCCCCGTCGGTCTCGTAGCGGACGACCCGCCGGCCGCCCATCTCGCAGGCGTACAGCCAGCCGGCTGTCCCTAACGCTAGTCCGTTGGCGTTTCCGGTGTCGGTTCGCCATACCTCGCAGTCGCCGGTCGACTCGTCGTACCGCAGGATTCGACCCGACGGCATATCGGTGAACGACACGCCCGTGCCGTCCCAGACCGGCCCCTCGGTAACGTCGAACGGGCCCGCGACGCACTCGAAGTCCTATCCTATGCGGTCGTTCCTCGTAAGCGATTCCGACCCTCGTGCCTGTAGACGACACCGCTAGACGACGCGCGTCGGCAGGTCGCGTCCGTCGCGGTAGGCGGCGTAGTTCTCCGCGAAGACGTCGGCCGTACGTGAGGTCTTCGCGGGCGAGGAGCCGGCCATGTGTGGCGTGAGGACGATGTTCGAGAGGTCCCACAGCGGCGAGTCCTTGGCGAGGGGTTCGTGCTCGAACACGTCGAGCGCGGCCCCGCGGATGACCCGTTGCTGGAGTCCCTCAGTGAGTGCCGCCTCGTCGACGATAGGCCCGCGCGCGACGTTGACGAGAACCGCCGATTCCTTCATGCATCCGAGTTCCTCGCGGCCTATCAGATCGCGAGTGTCCGCGGTGAGCGGGCAGGCGACGACGACGTAATCGGACTCGATCAGTGCCTCGTGTAGCCCGTCGGGACCGTACACGTCGTCGACGACGTCCGGCGCGGTACTCGGGTCGCGTTTCGTGGCGAGAACGGTCATGCCGAACGCCCGACTTAACTCCGCCGTCCGGGTTCCGACCGCGCCGAGCCCGACGATGCCAAGCGTCTTCCCCCGGAGTTCGCCGCCCTCGTAGCGCTCCCAGACGCCGCGATGTTGATTTCGCATCCCCTCAACGATGCCCCGTTCGAAGGCGAGCAGGTACCCGAGGACCTGCTCAGCGATCGGTTCAGCGTGGACGCCCGCGACGTTCGTGAGGGCAACGTCGCGCTCGCGGAGCGCCTCGAAATCGAAGAAATCAACGCCGGAACTCAGCGCCTGCACCCAGCGGAGGTATTCGGCTCGCCCGAGTACGTCGTCCGGCAGGGACGTCGTCACCACGACCTCGGCGCTCTCGACCCGTTCGCGCGATTCGTCGGGCGTCCGAGCAACACGTAGCGACAGGTCGGGAAGTCGGTCTTCGATGGCCGCGCGAAGCGCCGTCGCGTCGGTCCACCGCGAGTTCGATACCGTGTGTAACATCAGCGTTTCCGGGGCTGTGGACATATCTACTCCGAACTGTCGTTGCGCGCTTGAACGTTCGCGTATTAGCCTATCGGCTCGTTCGCCCGTTAGCCCGTTGACCTGTTCACCTGTTCGCCCGTCGGCCCGTTCGTCCGGATCAGGGGATACGAACGTCGTGTTCGAGCCGGCCGACGCCCTCGATTTCGATCTCGACGCGATCGCCGTCCGACAGCCGCCCGATTCCCGCGGGCGTTCCCGTCGTGAGCAGGTCGCCCGGTTCGAGCGTGACGAACTGTGTCACCTCCGCGATCACCTCGCCGGGCGAAAACAGCATCTCGTCGTCGGCCGAGTCCTGGCGCTTCTCGCCGTTTCGCCACAGCCGCACCCGCGGGTCGGCGGGCACGCTCCCGGGATCGGCCACGACGGGGCCGGTGGGGGCCGCGCCGTCGAACGATTTCGTTCGAAAGAAGCTGTCTCGGTCCGTATACGCCTGGTTCGAGAGATCGTCGATACAGGTGTAGCCCGCGACGACGCTCTCGGCCTCGCTAGCGGCGACGTTCCGGCACCCCTCACCGATCACGACACCCAATTCGGCCTCGTAGATGACCTCACCCGAAGAGGGAAGCGTCACGGTGTCGCTGTGCCCGCCAGCACGTTCGTCCCGCCCTTCCAGAACAGACGCCCTTCGTCCGGCACCGCTTCGACCATGCTCCGGTAGTTCGGGCCGATGCCGATGACCTTCGACGCCTCGACCGGTGCCAACACGTCGACCGTCGCCGGGTCGTAAGTCCGTCCTGCCGCGACGATGCCCTCGTCGGTCCACTCGCCGACGCGGACGGTCCCCGCCGGGTCGGTGAAACGCGCTCGCCTCATGGGAACGACCGACACCGAGTGACGGCATAACTCCGTCGCCGGCTAACTGATCGTCCATATTTCCGTGTCGTTGATGCGCTCACCTGCTCGGGTCCCTCTCGATCGCTCGCGCTCACGGTCGCGACACTGGGATCCTCTCCCGATCGATCACTCCTCGCGGTGTTCGTCAACGGCGCGCTCGAGTGCTGCCAAGCCCTCGTCGCGCCGCCGGGTCACCTCGCTCGCGGGGACGTCGTACTCGAAGAAGCCCGCGCCCTCGGCGATACCGCCGCGGCCGGCGTCGAGGTAGTCGTCGAACAGCTCGCTCGGCTCCCCGGCGACAGAGAGGTGAGGGAACAGATCGCCTGCGACGGTCCGATAGAGGTCGAGACCGCCGACGTCGATCGTCTCGAACGGACCGATGACCGCGGTACGGCGGGCGTAGCCGTCGCGGATGGCGGTGTTGATGTCCTCGATCGAGGCGACCCCCTCGCTCGCGAGATGCATACACTCGCGGACGACGGCGTTTTGTACGCGGTTCCAGACGAACCCCGGCACGTCGCGTTCGACGAGGATCGGCTTGCGGTCGATGGCTTCGAGAAAGGCGGTCGTCCGCTCGATCGTTTCGTCGCTCGTCCGTTCGCCACGGACGACCTCGACGGGTTTCAGTAGGTATGGAGGATACCACCAGTGACAGCCGACGATCCGCTCGGCGGCGGGGTTCCCTTCGGCGATGTCGGTGATCGGAAGGCCCGAAGTGTTGCTTGCGAGGATCGTTTCCCCCGCCGTCGCGTCGGCGAGCGACGCGAACACTTCGCGTTTCGTATCGAGGTCTTCGGGGACGGTTTCGAGGACGAAATCGACGTCGTTCACCCCTTCGGCCCGATCGAGTGTGAAGGAAACGCGATCGAGTACCTCGTCGGACGACGCCGATGTCAGGCCCTCTTCGGCCTGGAACCGGACGACCTCGCCGATCCGTTCTTCGGCCTCGTCGAGGTTCGACTGGCGGTGATCGATCAGCGTCACGTCCCGGTCGTAGAGCGCGAAGTGCGCCGCGAAGCCGTGTCCCATGTCGCCGGCACCGATAACCGCCGTCTCCCGTATCATGACGGGGGTTCTCGCTGCCAGCGGAAATAAAAGTTCTCTTGACACCCGCGGCACCGACTTCGATCGGGCCTCCGTCAGAAACTTGCAGGTACCGACGGCTCGGGCTGCGATCAGTACAAATTCCTTCAACCGTGTCGGCACGAAACGCCAGATTCCGATAGTTCATATTAGGAAAATACAAAACTCGGAGTATGGAAAATTGCCCCAATCAGGGGTATCCGCTCACCGGTTCCAGGGCGCGTACTCCCGGTCGATAACGCGGTGTTCGCGGTCGATCTCGTCGATAGCAGCGAGGTCCGCCTCGTCGAGATCCAACTCGCGGGCGGCGAAGTTCTCCTGCCGGTGTTGTGCGCTCGAAGCTTTCGGGATTGCTACGACATTGTCCTTCGACAGGAGCCACGCTAAACTGATCTGTGCGGGCGTGGCGTCGTGTTTCTCGGCGACTTCGCGGATCACGGGCTCTTCGAGAACCGCCCCCTGCGCTAAAGGACAGAAGGCAACGAGCCAGAGGTCGTGGGCCTGTGCGTACTCGAGTAGATGCTCCTGCTGGAGGAGCGGATGCATCTCGACCTGATTGGCGAAAAGCGGCGCATTGAGGTGGTTTCGAGCCTCGTCAAGCAGATCCGGCTCGAAGTTCGAGACGCCGACATGACGGACCGATCCGCGGTCGTACAGCTCGTCGAACGCCGGGAGCGTGACGTCGGGATCGTAGATTCCGTCCGGCCAGTGAACGTAAAGCAGATCGACGTACTCCACGCCGAGCCGGTCTAAACAGCCTTCCGTCGCTTCGATGACTTCCTCGTGGCTCGGGCCGTGGATTTCTGAAGGGTGGACGGTCTTCGTCGTGAGGAAGACCTCCCCGCGGGGAACGTCCGAGTCAGCGAGCCCACGACCGACGTACACCTCGTTTTCGTAAGCTTGAGCACTGTCGATGTGGCGGTAGCCGATCTCCAGGGCGTGTTCAACCCGATCGCGCCACCGATCGCGGTCGGTGTCGGAATAAGTTCCTAAACCGAGTCGCGGAATCGTCTCAATAGACATAAACGATCCGTTCAACCCGGAATTAATGAATCTGCCGGTGGGTCGACTAACAACGGACGCGTCGGGGTTCGACTAGTGGTGATCGATCAGCGTCAGGCCCCGACCGCGTAGCGTGAAGTGCGCCGCGGAGCCGTGTCCCATGTCGCCGGCACCGATAACCGCCGTCTCCCGTATCATGACAGGTATTTTGCTTCCCCGTGCTACTAAGCTTCCCCCGTTCGCTCCGGACTGGAACCGGTGACCACATCGCAAGGGGGATCGAACCGCTCGATACGCTCGACCAAGCGGGACCGAGTACGGCGCTGAGGGACCGTCCACGGGTCGAGTGCCGCCCGCCGCGTTCCGAAAGCGGTTCGACCTCGATAGCGGGGCGGAGAAACCGTTATATCGGTCGGCTCTGAGCATCGACGACACGGAAACATGGACGATCAGTTATCCGGTGACGTCGCGGTCGTTACCGGCGGTTCGAGCGGTAACGGACGACGGATCGCGCTGACGATGGCCGAACGCGGAGCGGCCGTCGTCGTCGCGGATGTCGACGAGGACCCCCGTGAGGGAGGGACGCCGACGCACGAACGCATCGAGGACGCCGGCGGCGACGCCCGGTTCGTCGACTGTGACGTCAGCGAGGTGGGTAACCTCCGGGACGCGGTGAGCGTCGCCGAGGGGTTTGGCGGCGTTACCGTCATGGTGAACAACGCCGGCATCACCCACAGTAGCGACTTCCTGGAGACGACGGAAGCCGAGTACGATCGATTGATGGCTATCAACGCGAAGGGCGTCTTCTTCGGCTCCCAGGCGGCCGCTCGAAGCATGATCGACCACGGTCACGAGGGAGCTATCGTCAACGTCTCCAGTATCTCCGGGCTCACCGGCCGTGGCGACGGCGTCAGGTACTGCACCTCGAAGGGCGCAGTTCGGCTGATGACGTACGCGCTAGCGGACCGCCTCGGCCGGCACGGGATCCGCGTGAACGCCGTCCATCCGGGCCTCACCGAGACGAGTATGACCGCCGACGACCTCGGCGTCATCGGTACCGAGTCCGCCCGTGCCTACGAACGGGCAACGCCGCTCGGACGCGTCGGCCAGCCTCAGGACGTCGCCGACGCGGTGTCGTTCCTCGCCGGACCACAGGCGAGTTTCGTCAACGGCGAGTCGCTGGTGGTCGACGGCGGTGTCACGAACACCTGGGGCGGCGGCTGGGAGGAGTGAACGAACGTCAACGCCGACGGGAGAACGACGGGTGCGGAGCCAGAGGGTGACGTCTGGTGACGTCTCGGGACGCCTCTCCCGGTGGTCGTATGTCCACGACGATTAGCCGGAGACGGTCTCCGTGATCCGGTTCCTGACGGCCTCGACCGTTCCCGAGGGAGAGTGCTGGCCGGCGATCCCCTGGCTGATCGTCTGATTGAGGTCGGTCCACCGGACCTGACTGGTCTCGCTGAGGTCCCAGTCGGCTCCGGTGGTGTTGTACTGTGAGCCGTACTGTTCGGGCAGGTCGTACATAGCCTTTTGAATCTGTGGCATCGAATCGCCGTACTGTGAGAGGATCTCCTGGTTCAGCGGCTCGTAGGCGGCCAGCGCCGGGTAGTCCTCCGCGAGGAGCGTGACGTTGTGCTCGGCGCTGGTATTGAGATACGTCATCAGCGTAAACGCCTCCTCGGGGTCGTTGTGGTCCTGTCCGAACGCCTGTTTCATCATCTGTATCGCCCACAGATGGCCCCCGTGCGAGCCTTCCTCGCCGGCGAGTTCGTCGATGCCGAACTCCTGACCGTAATTAGGATCCAGTCTCGGGATCGGTCCCTGCCAGACGTCGCCGTCCCACCCGAACGTGACGTCCTCCTTGACGGATCTGTACCGCACGGGATTGCCGAGCCCATAGGTAAAGGAGGCGGCACGATCGGTCAACAGAAGCGGCGGTACCTGTTCGTCGCTCCGTGACGGTGCCTCCGAACTGGAGTACGCGTTCGCCAACTCGACGGTGTTCCGTATCATCCCGTCGGTCCGGCCGGCCTGCCCGACCTTCAGCGACTCCGTAGGGGCCTTCCAGGCCTCCGAGTCGAACCACGGGTCCTCGCCGTCGGCATAGGCGGTCCGGGCTTCGCCCCAGTACGATTCGAGGTCGTTCGGGGCACCCGTCGCCTCGTAGGCGTACACGTCGGGGTATTCCTCCTTGATCCTCTCGAGCGCCCGGCGATAGCCCGTCCAGGTCTCCAACTGGGACGGATCGTCGACGCCGACGTCCTTGAACAGTTTCGGGCGAACGGCCAACATCGAGACGAGATGGCGGTTGCCGCCGCCGCTCCAGTACTCGCCCTGATAGGTCATCGAACCGCGGTTGGCCTCCGTGAAGCCGTCCATGAAGTCGCTTCCTTCGACGTACGAGCCGTGATCGGCGAGCGCGTCGTCGAGGAAGAACTGGAGTCCGGTGATTCCTCCTTCGACGAGGTCCGGGGCGTTGCCGGCCGACGCCGCCGAGGGTAGCTTGTTCCGCATCTGCTGGCCGGTGAGCGTCTGCATGTTGACGCCGATGGCAGAATGCATCGACTCGAAGTTCCCCAGCGACTCGCCGAAGCGTGTCTCTGCCTCGGAGTTCTCGGCGGCTAAGAACGACCAGAAGTCGACGGTAACCGTTTCGCTGCCGCCGCCACTGCTGTCGCTACCGCTATTGTTGCCGCCGCTGCCGTTACCACCGCCACCGTACCCATCGCCACCGGTATCGCCGCTGCTACCGTTGCTACCGTCGCCGTCGCCCGAACCGCCGATACACCCCGCCAGGGAACCGAGAGCGCCGCCAGCGACGCTCGCTCCGGTCCCCTTCACGAACCCGCGGCGAGAGATGTCATCGTTTGTCATGTTACGTCGAGCCACGCAACTTCACAGGTATTAAACTTAACGAAACATATAGGTCGACGATCGAGCGCCCGATTCGGGCGGCGACGATTCGTTCAACCCGGTCGTGTAGCGACATGTGAGTCCGTCGCACTCAGAGGGTGCTGTTTTGTATCTCCCGGAGATGGTAGAGAAACGAATCGGTATCGAGTTCGACCTTCTCGTAAGTGACGATTCCGTCGGTATCGACTTCGCCCGTGATCGTGGCTCCATCGAGCAATTCGAAGGGAACGTATCCCTTCTCGTCGGCGGTCCCGGCGCCGACGAGCGCTCCGTAGACCGTGTACCCGCCGCCGCCGTCGAGTTCGTCGCCCGGTTCGAGCGGTCGCTTGGCCGCCGCGACGACCTCCCCCACCCGCTCGCGCGGCGTACCGGTGGGTTCGTTCCGGACGGCGGCGTTGGCGACGCTGACGGTCGTCTCGAGACCGGGGAGGTGGTACGGCCGGTAGAACAGCTGGTATTTCCCGTCGTCGGCGGTGTACAGACCGGTGCCGGCGTACTGATCGAGGTACTCTCGTACCCGCTGATCCGGCGTCGTCGTCACGGCGAACACGCCCAGGCTGAGGTCCCGTTCGACCGACGAGCCGTCGGGATACAGCGAACTGACCGTCTCGACGACGCCGGTTCCTTCGAGGATGCCCCCTTCCTCTTTCGGTCGGAGCACCGCCGGCATCTCGGGGACCTCGGCCGTCGGGAGGTGCATCCGCGGGACGTCGGGTTTCAGTCCTGTGGCGTTGGCGACGGCACACATCTCGACGGCGACCTTCGTGCCGTCGAAGAAGGAGTTGTACATCCGCGGGTTGAGGTTCTGGCGCTCGACGAACGCCTCGTCGAACTCGATGCGCTCGAAGACGTCCTCGGGCGTCGCGTGGTGGTTCCGTGCGTGCCGGCAGTGATACCGACGAAGGCGTGGCGAGCGCCGACCTCAGGAATTCCGGTCGCCTCGACGACCACGTCCACGTCCGCCCGCGCGAGGTCGACGCCGTCGCCGAGAACGGCCCGGTCGCCGTCGGCTATCGCCGCGTCGGCTTCCGCGGTGTCGCCGACTAAGTGTACCTCGTCGTCGAGACCGCTTCGTTCGAGCGAGCGGGCCGCCTTCTCGCGGTCGACGTCCGCGACGGCGGCCGTCTCCATGCCGGCCACTCGTTCTACCTGGTCGATCAGGTTCGACCCGAACAGGCCCGCGCCGATAACGCCGACCCGGATCGGTGCGTCGAGTTCCATCAGTCGTGAAGGCAAGTTCAACATGGACTGTGTGACTCGGTCACAGTGTGAGGTCGGACCGGCATAAAGCTATACCGGTGATTCGCTGACGCCATCGGTTCCTCGGCCTGTCACGTCGTCGATTACGTTTACCGCTCGAACGACGCCGGGATCGACGCTTCGACGCCCGTCCGCCGTGCGACATCCGCGAGGAGGTCGAGTGTTTCTTCGTGAAACGGGATACCCTCGGCGCGGCGCGTTCGCTTCGTCTCGTGTTCCGGCTCGCCGGGGAGCACTGCCTCCTCGCCCTTCGCGACCGGGCCCGTCTTCACCGCTTCGGGACTGCTTGCACCATGAATCGTCTCGGCGAGCGCTTCGACCCGTTCGCGGTTGGCCTCGGACGTCGAGAACAGCGTCGGGTCGACGAGAACGAACATCGCACCGTTGTTGACACGGCGAGCCTCGTCCTGGCCGGAGACGCGGTGATCACCGACGATCCCCGCGAACAGTTCTGCCATCATCGAGAGCCCGAAGCCCTTGTATCCCGCCGTGAGCCCGCCCAGCGGCATCAACGCGCCACGACCATCCTCGTAGGCCTGCGAATCCGTCACCGTCTCGCCGGTCTCGTCGACGATCCAGCCAGTGGGGAGCGGGCGACCTTCCACCGCTCGCTTCGTTACCTTACCGTGGGCGACCTGGCTCGTCGCGATGTCGAGGACGATCGGGTGGGGAAGTGCGCCGAAGGAGGGAACCCCGAAGGCGAGCGGGTTGGTCGAAAAGCGCCGGTCGGCGCTCCCGGGCGGGGCGACGAGCGGTGCCGTACCACCAGTGTTGACGAACGCAACGAAACAAAACCCCGCCCCGGTTGCCCGTTCGGCCCACTCGCCGATCCGGCCGAGGTGGGCCGCGTTGCGAACGCCGACGACCCCGACACCGCCCTCTTCGGCGAGCGTGATTCCGGCGTCGACGGCTCGGCGTCCGACGACCTGGCCGTACTGACAGTTGCCCTCGACCGCCGCCGTGGTCGGGCCGAGGCGTTCGACCTCGGGAGCCGCTTGCGGGTCGATATCACCGTCCTCGACCATCTCCCGGTAGAGGGTGCCCATCCGGATCGATCCATGCGAGCCGTGTCCCGCGAGGTCCGCTTCGACCAGCGACGCGGCGACCTCGCTCGCTACCTCGTCGTCCGCGTCGAGACCGGCCACGAGCGCCCGCACGAACGGCTCCAGTTCGTCGACGTCGATCCGTTTCATGAGAATTCTCTCCGGGGGCGGACGGTTAAACCCTCACCCGACGGCCGATCCGGCCGCCGTTTCGTGCTCGATGGCGTACGCGGCGTCGAGTACGGCGTCGTCACCGTACTGTGGCCCTATCAGTTGGAGGCCGACGGGCAGTCCGTCGTGCTCGCCACACGGCAGGCTGACCGAGGGGTGGCCGGTCAGGTTCGTCGGGTGGGTGTCCCAGTTGACCGGCGGCGTTACACCGCGCTCGAAGCCGCCGAGTTCGAGCGCGGTCGTCGGCGTCGCCGGCGACGCCAGGAGGTCGACGTCCTCGAACGTCCGGTCGAACGAGTCGGCCAGATCGGCGCGTACGTTTCCCGCCCGAACGTAGTGGTAGCCGCCGTGGGTGTCCAGGAGCGTCGCGCCGAGCGCCAGCATCTCCTTCGCGCCCGGTCCCAGATCCCGGCTCGTCGCGTTGCGAACCCGACGGGCCGACGCCGAAAGCGACGGATCGACCCGCTCGCGCCGCCAGAGACCGATTCCGTGGGTGTGATACGTCGCCGCGAACTCCGCGGGAGCGATCCCCCACCACGCCTCCCGGGACCGTTCTAATCCATCGATCTCCACTTCTCGAATCGTCGCGCCGAGATCGCCTAACCCGGAGATGGCCCCCCGTACCGTCGACTCGACGCCTAAGCGATTTCGTCCATTCCCGGCGGCGCGTCGGCGATGGCATCGAGCCCGCGGGCGGCGGTTTCGACGTCCTTTGCCAGCGGGCCGATGTGGTCCATCGAGTACGCCAGCGCGACGAACCCGCGGCGCGGGACGAGCCCGTAAGTCGGTTTGTGTCCGACGATACCGCAGTAACTCGCCGGGATGCGGACGCTGCCGCCAGTGTCGGAGCCGAGCGCGAGGTCAACGTCGCCGGCGGCGACCGCGGCGGCGCTCCCGCTGGAGGAGCCGCCCGCGACGTGGTCGGCATCGGCGGGGTTCGTCGTCGGGCCGAACGCGCTCGTCTCGGAGGTCGGACCGAAGGCGAGTTCGTCCATGTTGGTCGCGCCGACGATCCGCCCGCCGGCATCGAGCAGTCGATCGACCACCTCTGCGTGAGCGCCGGCAACCGTCCCCTCGAACGCCTTCGATCCACAGGTCAACTCGACGCCACGGGTACTCATGTTGTTCTTGACGGCGACGGAGAGAGCGTCGAGAACGCCCTCGCGATCCGGTCGCCGGAGATCGAACCGCCGGAGCCACGCGTTGTGTGGATCGTCGCCGTCGGCCGGGCGGTGGGGCGTCGTCTCGAAGACGTCCCGGTCGTCCGTCGGCGCGCCGGACGGCGCGACCTCCAGATCGTCGTAGAGCCCCGCGAGCGCCGCGATTCGTTCGCGTGCGGCGACTCGCTCCTCGTCGGTGAGAGCGAGCCCGATCCTCTCTGCCGCGTTCGCTACCTCGGTCGTCGTCGTGTCGCCGAGCCGGCTCATACACCTTCCCTCGCCGCTCGGGTAGTTAATTCCCTACCCTGTCTCACGCCGCCCCCAGGGCGCTCGGCGAACCCGTTCGCCGGCGAGGTCAGTGCCGGCGGATCGACGGATCGACGAACCGATCAGGGGGACCAGGACGGTGGGCGGACTTCGGAGGCGATTCGACAACCCATAGCTATGTTCCTCCCGGATGTATCGACAATCGTCATGTCAGATGACCACACACCGCTCGACGGGAAGACGGCGCTCGTCACCGGCGCGAGTTCGGGTATCGGCCACGCGACGGCACGATTGCTTGCCCGCGACGGGGCGGACGTCGCGCTCGCGGCCCGGCGCGAGGAACGATTGAACGAGATCGCCGACGGAATCGAGGCGGAATACGACCAGCGCGCGCTCGTCAGGCCGACGGACGTCAGCGACGAAGAGCAGGTGACGGCGGCGATCGACGCGGCGACCGAGGCGTTCGGCGGTCTCGACGTCGTCGTCGCCAACGCCGGGATCAACCGGGAGGGTACCGTCGAGGAGATCCCGACCGAGCGGTATCGCTCGCTCATGGGCGTCAACGTCGACGGGGCCTTCTTCACCGCTCGGGCGGCCATCCCGGCGCTCCGCGAGAGCGAAGGAGTCCTGATATTCGTCGGCAGTTTCGCGGGGCAGTACCCTCGTCCCGCCCAGCCGATCTACGCCGCCTCGAAACACTGGGTTCGCGGGTTCGCGCTCTCGCTCGCGGGGTCGCTCGGTGCCGAGAACGTCGGCGTTACGATCGTCAACCCGACCGAGGTGGACACCGAGATCGGCATTCAGGACGATAGGCCGGCCCATGAGCGATTCACCGACGTCGACTCGGCGACGCCCGAAGCGGTCGCCGAAGCCATCGCCTTCGCCGCGCGCCAGAAGCCGCCGAACGTCGTCGCCGAACTCGACTTCTACCGGCGCAACAAGTTCAGCAACTGGACGCGCGACGCGGATCGAGGGGGTAAGTAGCTTCCATCGGCGGCGTGGCTCCTTCCACGAATCGGTCACTGATCGACGCTACGTTTTTGCTCTCGACGCAGATGGTAGAGTTATGTCCGAAGGACGCTGGCGAGTGCTCGTATCCGAACCGATGGACGACATCGGTCCTGAGAGTCTCGCCGACGTGGCCGACCTCGTGTGGTACGACGAGTACGCGGATCGCGCGTCAATGGGCGCCGACATCGAGCGCTTCGACGCGGTGATCGTCCGCACCTTCGAGGTGAATCGGGCATTGCTCGATCGGGCTCGTCGTCTGAAAGTGGTCGCGAAACACGGGGCCGGACTCGACAACGTCGACATCGAAGCGGCGACCGAGCGGGGAGTCGTCGTCTGCAACACGCCGGACGTAAACGCCCGGTCGGTCGCCGAACACGCCCTCACGATGATGCTCGCCGTACGCAAGCGCCTGGGGGTCGCGGACGCCGACGTCCGTTCGGGGACCTGGGATCGGACGAAGTACGTCTCGCACGAACTCCGCAGGGACGTTCTCGGATTATTCGGCTGTGGCGCTATCGGCAGGGAAGTCACGGCCCTCGCACAGGGGATCGGCATGGAGGTCGTCTACTACGACCCGTACCTGCCCGCCGACGAGGGGCCGGCCGGGGCCACACCCATCGAAACGAAGGCCGACCTCTTCGAACGGGCGGACGCGGTGAGCGTCCACGCGCCGCTGACCGACGAGACGCGCGGGGCGATCTCGGCGGCCGAGTTCGACGCGCTCGGTCCCAACGGTATCCTCGTCAACACGTCCCGTGGCCCCGTCGTCAACGAAGCGGCCCTCGTCGAAGCCCTCGAAAGCGAGGCCCTCGCGGGGGCCGGGCTCGACGTGTTCGAGCACGAACCCCTCGACGCCGACCACCCGCTCTTCGAGGTCGAGAACGTCCTCGTCAGCCCCCACGTCGCCGGGACCACCGTCGAGGCGCTTCGACGGATGAGCCGCGGTGCCGCCCGGAACGTTCGTGCCGTCTACGAGGGACGCCGCCCGGAGACAGCAGTGAACGACGTCGATGCCGTCCGCGACGACGACACCGAGGAAATCACCGAGGACGCTGGCGGCTATGACAGTTCCGATGCCGATCGCTAACACTCGACGGTATTCAATTGGGCGATGAAGGCCAACGAAAAACGTCACGGGTGGGATCGGAAGGGGCCGGCCGCTGGCTCACGGCTACGCCGTTCGCCATTCGAGGCGTGGTTCGAGACGGCGACGCGTCTTTCGTCATCACAAAAGGCGCTTCGCGCCTTTTGAACGACAGCGAACCGTGGGAGTCTCGCGAGCGAATGGAGTGAGCGAGTGAGAGTTCGGACGTCGCAGCCCGCACAGCGACCGGCGGGAGCGAGCAGGACCGTCTTCCGTAAGCCGAGCGTGTCGGGAGCTTCCAAAGCGGTCTCGGCGGCTCGTTTTCAAGAAATTCCCTCAACTAAACACTACGCTTAATTTCGACCCGAAGCGTTTTGTCGTCGCTACGTGAGCCACCGGATTATGACGCGTCCGAACGGGATGCGCGAGCGACTAGAGTCCGGCGAGGCAGTGCTCGGGGCGCGCGCCGAAACCGTCTCGCCACTGTTGATCGAAGTCTACGGCGGGTTGGGCTACGACTTCGTCTGGCTCGATCTCGAACACGCCGGGCCGAGCCCGTACGACAGTACTGCCTTCGACGCGCTCGTTCGCGCCGCCGAATGCGGCGACATCGAACTCCTCCTCAGAGTCCCCCATGCCGACCCGCCGCTCGTCCACAAGGTGCTCGACACCGGCGTCAAGTCGCTCCTGGTACCGCGGATCGAGTCAGCAGACGAGGTCGAGCGCGCCGTGCGAGCGGCCCGTTTCGACTTCGATGGCGAGCCCGGCGATCGGGGGTTCGGCGGCGGTCGGCCGACGGGATGGGGAGCCGACGCCGCCGAGTTTACCGACCGCGAGGACCGGGAAGTCCTGATCGGAGCGATGATCGAGTCGCGCGCGGCCGTCGAGGACATCGAGGACATCCTTAGCGTCCCACATCTCGGATTCGCGTTCGTCGGCGCGAACGACCTCTCGATATCGATGGGGTACCCGCGAGAAACCGACCATCCCGAGGTACGCGAGGCTATCGAGACGGTCGAGGAAGCCTGTCGTGACGCCGGAGTTCCGCTCGGCGCGCCGAAACACGACACCAACGCCGCGACCGCCGCCCTCGACGACGGGTATCGCGTGCTCCGGGTCGGCGACGAGGTAGGCGCGGTACGGGAGGTTCTCGGCGACCGGATCGACGCGCTCGACTCGCACGAATCGCGCGGATAAGCGTCGTTCACGCGACGCGGACAGTCGGTTCGTCCTATAGGTTTCCTTGCTCGGAGGGGTCGAAGTAACGTTCCGCTCTCGTCGTCCCGTTCGATCGAACCACCGCAACTCCCATGAAGGCACCCCGAGAGGGGCCGTCAGTGGCACCCACTATCACCGAAATCGAGACGACGGAGTTCACCTACCCGCTCGAAAACGTGACGACCACCCCGATAGGGACGGACGTCCTCTACGAACCCGGACGCACACATGAGCGGAGGACCTACGCTATCCGCGTCCATACCGACGCGGGGATCACCGGCGAGTACGTCGGGGGCAACCCGCCCGCCTTCGCGCAGGTGAACACGGTCGCCGGCTACCTCGTCGGCGAGAACCCTTTGCATCGCGAGCGCCATTTTTCGGAACTGAAACGCGCGCTCCGGAAGTACGACCGAATGGGAATCGGGCCCGTCGACATCGCGCTGTGGGACTTCGCTGGGAAGTACTACGACGCCCCGATCCACGAACTCTTAGGCACCTACCGCGAACGCCTGCCCGTCTACGTTTCGACGTAC
>PXQR01000123.1:0-3104 GCA_003021235.1 Halobacteriales archaeon QH_6_64_20
ACTTCGCCGCGATCGTCTCGGTCACGGCACTGTTAGCCGTCGTCTACGTGCTCGTCCCCCACCCGATCGCCCAGTACGGCGCGTGGCTCACGATCTTCACCATCTGGATGATCTGGTTCGTCGCCAGCGCCGTCGAGTGGATCTCGAAGGCCGACTTCTGACCGACCCCGCACACTCGCTCGAAGCCACGTTGCGTATGCGTGCCGGCCGCTGATACGGCTCCCGACGTTGTACTCAACGATGGATCGAACGCCGCGGGACGTATCGAGCGAAGTCGGTCGAGAGGCGCAGAGCGCCTTTCGTGATGTGGCAAAAAAACGCAGGGCGTTTTTGCTGCAAGCTGGAAATCGAAGATTTCCAGCACTGACGAGACACTTTCGGTGTCTCGAACCACGATCGACCGCTTCAGGGAGGGGGTGTCCGAATACCTCGGGGCCGACGGTGCTCATCGCCTGCTCGAAGCGATCGAAGCGGAGGCGATCCTCGACGAAGCGGCCGCCGAGGACGTCCCCGCCGAGGACGTCGCCAGAACCGTCGGGCGGATCGCGGGCCGTGTGGTCGCAAAGGAGGCAACCGGCTACGTCCCCTTCGGCCAGGTCGTCGAGGCGGCGGTCGCCCGGCCGGTCGGCGAGTTCCTCGGTGAAGGGGCGGTCGCGATCGTCGTCGAGTACGGTAGCGTCGCGGCGATTTCCGCCCGTATCGCCGTGGTGAGCGACCGCGTCGATCTCACCGAGTCCGTCGATACGGATCGCATCGGTCGGCCCGCCGTGAACGAGCGGGCGAGCGGCGTCCGCGACCGTCTCCCCGATCTCGGGAGCACCGAGACCGTCTGGGAGGACGACGACGTAACGTCGATTCCGATCATCGACGGGACCGACGATGACTGAGCGGCGACGACCGACGACGACCGACGGCGGCCGACGACGGGATCGCTCCCCGTTCGATCGAACTCCCGATGGAGGGCCGAGTTCCCTTAGGAACGCGCAACCGACGCGGAAGACCCCGGGGGAAGGCGGACTCGAAACAGGCGGAAATTGGGTGAGAGTTCGGCGAAAGGCCATTACGGCGTAGCGCTTGTATCCAATTAGAGGCGTATGGAGTGGATCGTGCTTGATGGGAGATCCGATCAACGAGACCCGATCGCCGAACCGTCCGCGCAGGACCTCGACGAGTGGGAGTTCGGTTCCTCGAAAACGACGAGCACTCCGGCGGCGACCCCTCTGGACAGGGATACCCGAACGGAGGCCGCTACCGAGGCGACCCTTGCGGAATGGGAGTTCGGTCGAGCGAGCGATCGAACGGCTCGATCGCCTGGATCGTTCGGCTCACGGACACCTTCGACGCTCGAAGAACGACTGGCCCCGTTCGTCGGCCTGCTCGTCGTCGTATCACTGTTGCTCAGTAGCGCCTACTTATTGGTGGTGACAATATGGTAGACGCCGAGCATACGAGCGCTCAGGCCTCGTCCTCCTCCTCGGCCCCGAGGCCGACGCTCGATCGGTGGCTTCGCCTCCACGTTCCCGAGGATCGGGATCGGAATCGGAATCGAGAGGACGAGGACCGCCCGCTCGCTGACATCTCCGAGGACCTCGATCGAGCCGGTGACGACAAGAGCGTCACCGGCGTCGAACTCACGATCGACTCGATCGAGTCGGTCGAGGAAATGAACGCCCTTCTCGACGAGTTCGACGACCGCGACGTGCGGATCGAGAACCTGGTCGTCGAACTCCGATAGCCTGGTTGCTCATCAATCCCATCGATATCCCGGGACGGATCGGAGGAAGCGACTCCCTCGTCCGCGAGCGCGCTCGGATCACCGTCGGCCCGATCGAACGGGGGCCGAACACCGAAACGATGCGTCGAGAACGCGACGTACCGGCCGACGAGGGACCAAGCCTTTTCGCGTCGGTGCGAAAGGAATCGGTATGCCATCGGAACTCGATGGAACGTCGCGATCCGAGACCGCACCGCGACCGGCGACCTTCTCGATCGTCGCGCGCGACCCCGCAAGCGAGGCCGTCGGCGTCGCCGTGCACTCGAAGTTCATCAGTGTCGGATCGGTCGTCCCCTTCGCGAGCGCCGACGCCGGAGCGATCGCCACCCAGAGCTTCGCGAACGTCGCCTACGGCCCTGAGGGCCTCGACCTGTTGCGCGAGGGCCGGAACGCATCGGAAGCGATCGGCGAACTCACCGCGGGCGACGCCGACGCTCCACAGCGCCAGGTCGGGATCGTCGGGGAGGACGGCTCGGTCGCGGCGTTCACCGGCGAGGAGTGTTTCGAGTACGCGG
Source organism: Halobacteriales archaeon QH_6_64_20 (assembly GCA_003021235.1). Classification (GTDB taxonomy): domain Archaea; phylum Halobacteriota; class Halobacteria; order Halobacteriales; family Halococcaceae; genus PXQR01. Next base: position 2,290 of record PXQR01000123.1, read on the forward strand.
GCGACCTCCAAGGTAAGGACTATACGGTCCAGGGCAACATCCTGGCAAATCGCGATACCCTTGAGGCGATGGCGACCGCCTTCGAACCGGACGGAACCGACGAAGGCGGGGACGAAAGCGAGGAAAGCGAACACGTAGGCAACGAGAGAGCGATCGCAGCGAGCGGTGAGCGGGGCTTTCCCGAGCGGTTGCTCGCGGCGTTGCGTGCGGGCAACGAGGCCGGCGGCGACCGCCGCGGCGAGCAGAGCGCGGCGCTGTACGTTGCGAAACCCGAGGGTGGGTACGCCGGCGGGAACGACCGCTGGATCAACGACCACGACGACTCGATCACGGAACTCGAACACGTGTTCAAACTCTACGATGTCACCCTGCTCGAACGCGAGGAATCCAACGACCTCCGGGAACTGAGCGATGAGACCGCGAGCGAGGTCCGAGAGACGTTCGCCGACCTCGATCTCTACGAGTCCGTCTCCGATAGGGAGAACGCAGGGAACGACGAGAGCAACGAAGGAGCGTTCGGTGAGCACGACCGCGAGGCCTTAGAGAACTTTCGAGCGGTGAACAACTTCGAGAATCATTCTTCCACCGTTCTCGAAGACGCGATTTCCCGCGGATGGACGAAGGCTGACGGGAACGGCGAAGAGCGGTTGATCGACGCGATCTGGAACGGGTTGTCGAGGCTCGAACGGAAGTGAACCAACGACTATCGCGTGATCGGATGTAAGAGGAAATCGTGAGGGTACGGACTCCGCGACGGACACCTCGTCACTCCGCGAAGCGGATTCGCCGAGCCACCAGCACGCCGAGAGTCATGA
>PXQR01000123.1:3146-16574 GCA_003021235.1 Halobacteriales archaeon QH_6_64_20
GGTTCCGCCGGTCGGATCCGGCGTCGAGTCCCTGCCCTCCCAGTCGGCGTCGAAGACCCGTCCGTAGTATGTGCCGATCTCGTCGCCTTCGACGACGAGCGCGATCTCGCGGTTCTTATGGGCGAACTTATTGTTTTATTATTGATTAGAGTGTAGCCATAACCTCTTGAAATTTGGCAGGTAGTGTAATCATCCTGTTATTATATGGCATCTATAAGTTGTAGAATGTTGAACAATAATGTCATCTCTTCAATCAAAGTTATATCATGGTTCGTGGTGCCAATAAGCATGACAGATAGGGATTTTACTGAGCCATCACCTGATGACTGTCGGGAGGGGCTACCCGTCGCACGGTTGTAAAAACCGTCAGCCTGACCAGCCTCTTGGGATACACGCTCACTACCCTCCCTCGTGTGGGTGGGACGTCGGCACTGATACGCGGACCTTCTCCCGCCGACCCGAGAGTAGAAGACACCCAATCTGCGGGTAACAAATGGACACAAGAGAAGAAACTCACCGCCAACGATGCTAATAAGCGTGATCGTCTCGGCGTAACGGTGTCACTTGACGGTAACCGCGCGCTCGTCGGGGCGGTGGTCAATGGGATCAAATCAAGAAACTCGTCGCTGAGGACGTTGATGCCAACGATCGCTTCGGTCAGGCGGTGTCACTTGACGGGGACCGCGCGCTCGTCGGAGCGTTCCGAAAAGATGTGCAGCGGGACGACGAAGCGGGTGCGGCGTACGTGTTCACAAAAGAACCTTCGGAAGATTCTACCACAATGACTCCCAGCCCAAGTGACAACGGGTTAATATATTTGTCGAGGATCGCGGCTGGATCAACCGGAATTCTTATAAGGTTCCTAATCGACAATCCCGAAAGCGATGAGCTTAAGAAAAAGGGTTATCGGCTTCTCGGAGCGCTTCTCACTGATGGATTGATAAGTTTTATTCAACAATCGCGAACTTTCGTATTGCTTGTCATAATAGCATTGGGGTGCGTTGTCATCGGGATTGTTATACGGACCGTAGCTCGTAAGCGCGAGTTATTTAGTTTCAGGTGACTGTGTCTGCTGAAAGCGTAGTAACGCCTCGGAATGAAATCGCGATGAGAACGGTAACCCCTCCAACGAACGCTATAGTGACGATCCACCCCATCGTCCATCGTCTATACCGACCCGTGCATATACTCTCTGTACTCACCAGTGGCCGCCGAAACCTGTCGTCTCCAATGGTCTCGATACGGCTAATCGTCCGCTGCCGCGGCTCGCAGCGGCGAGACTCGCTGCTCGCATCCCAAGCTTGAATGCATGTCCGTGGTACAGCGGTCCGATGTCCTCCCAATAGATGGGATGTAGACATTGACCACTCACGGCGGCCCTGCACGTCGAGAACCACTAGTCATATCGCCCCAGTTCCTCGGCAGTGAAGACCTGTATGCCGGAATTCGCGCCACGGAATCGTATCGCACCAGGTCAGCGTCACTCGACGAACCGGACGCGCCGGGCCACAAGCAACGCGAGCACGGCGATTCCACAGACCGCAGCGACCAGGCCGACAGGCAGGTCGTTCGCACCACCCTTGCCGGTTGATCCGCCCTCCCAGTCGGCGTCGAAAACTCGTCCGTAGTACGCGCCGACCGCCTCGCCCTCGAGGACGATGGCGATCTCGCGGTTCTCCCGCACGGAGTTGTTGTTCCAATTGATACTGCCGACCACGACAGTCTCCCGATCGACGATCACGCCCTTCGCGTGTATCTTTGCGAAGCGATCGCCGGGGTCTGCGACCCGCGCGTCGAGCGAGAGGTCCTCGCTGTCGGCGCGTTCGTTCAGCCACGCGGCCATCGCCTCGTTGTCCTCCGCGGAGTACCACGCGCTGCTGAGCAGTACCCGCACGTCGACGCCCCGCTCTGCCGCCCGGAACAGTGCCTCGACGAACGGAAGGGTGCGGGAACCGATCGACGCCTGAACCACCGAAATCGATTCGTCGGCCCGATCGAGTTCCCGGAGGATTGCGGGTTCGGCGTTGTCCGGTGCTGCGAGCAACGTCGCGCTCTCGACGGGCATCGATCGCGCCTCGAACGCGGTCGGATAGGAGCCGTTCGCCGGACCCTCATCGGTGAAGGTCCGACCCCGGCGGAACTCGTGCCACGAGATCGTATCGCGCCAGTCGGCGTCCGCGCGGAACATCGCTGCGAGGGCCTTGGCCGTCCTCGGGTCCTCGACCACGACGCCCCACCCGCGGCTGGCGTGGCCGCCCGTGCCCGCGGGTTTCCAGTTCTCGCTGGTGACGAGCGCCCGATCGTCGACGACGGCGTACTTCGGGTGATGGAAATCGTATCGTGCGTACGGGCCGCCGAGTACTTCGATCTCGATTCCGGACTCACCGCTTGCGAGCGAGTCGAGTACGCGCGCCTGTGCGGTCGAGATCCCGCCGGCGGGCGCGTCGTCGAGCAGTAATCGTACTGTGACGCCCCGAGTAGCGGCGCGTTCCAGTTCCGTTGCGACCCGTTCCGATGCGAAGGAGTAGCCCCCGATCAAGATTCGTTCGTCGGCACCACGGATCGTCTCGATCGGCACCGACGGCGCGTCGGGCAAGACGAAGGTCCGGGCAGTCGTCGATCCCGCGCGAACGGGTTCGAAGTCGGTCGCACCGAGCGGAACCCAGCGCCAGGTCTCGCTGGTTCCACCGGTTCCACCGGTCCTACTGGTTCCGTTGGTCGCATCGGTACCGTTTACTCGCCGAAACAGTTCGGCGTCGGGCGCGTTTTCGTACCGCGTCTCGTCGATCGTCCCGTTCCGGTACTGGAGAACGACTTCGTCGCCGCCGTTCGCGAGGCTCAACGACCCGTCGAGCGCGACCACCGGATGAGTGGTCAGGTTCTTCGTTGCTTTCGGATCGGTCGTCACCGCCACGTGACCGCTCGCCGTTTCGTTACCGAGCGTAACGGTCGTCTCTCCGTCGGTGAGCGTCCAGCCGGCCATATCGGTATCCTGGGGAAACCACAAGACGACGAACTCCCCGGCGTCGTCCTCGGCCACAGGGTTCGGGTAGAGCACCTCGATCCGTCCATCGTTGCTCGGCGCGGTCGATTCCGACGTTACTTCCGATTTCGGTTCCGACCTCGACTCTGGGCCTGACCCCGGTCCCCCTCCGGCGACGGGTACCGACGCCGAAGCGAGAACGAGTGCCAGCACGATCACGAGGACGAGGGATCGACCCGACACGAGCCGGGGTGGCTCCTCTCCCGGACTTAAATTCTCAGCCCCGTTGGTCTCGGCTTCGGCGGTCGGTGGTTCCGCGAACTCAACTGCCGGTCCGGAGGGGCGGCCCGATCGGTCGCAGTCGGCCGCTCGCTTCGGTGCCGTTGTCCGTTTCGTTCGTATCACCCGAGCGGACGATCCGTACCGACTCGTTCGAGCCGACGACGACCGTCTCGACGACGGTACCGTTCTCGTTCACCCGCTGGATCACGATCCCCTCGCCGCTCGCACTACCGCTATCGGCCGGGGCGGATGCCTGGTTTGCGTTCCCCTGTCCGCTCGCGTTCGTGCCGACGGTCCCTGCAACGCTCGCGTCAGAGCGCAGGAACTGCTCGACGTTTTCGGTCGTAGAGAAGGCTCGGACGTCCGTGCTCCGGGCGTTCACGAACGCGACGTACGAGACTCCGGAACCGTCGTTCGGGACGATCCGTACCTCCCACCACAGCCGGCCGTCGACCACGACGGGGACGGGTTCGGCGGGGGTGAAACTCTCCCAACTGAGCCGCGAGAGGTCGGCGTCCTGGCGGACGAAGTCGGTCGCTTTCCGCGCGCCGACGAGCGATTCGTCGGGTATGTACCGTTCGTAGCTACCCGAACGCGGGTCGATCGTCCAGACCTCCCTGAGTCCTTGGGCCTCGCCGTAGGGTTCGACCGCGACGACGTAGCGCGGGCCCTCCGCCGAAAGCACGAAGAACGGCTGATCGGTACCCTCGCCGGGGACGTCCGCGAGTTCGATCTCGCCACGATGGGAACCGATCACCGAGAAGGTGTTGAGGATGCCGTTCCGGTACTTGGTCGCGGCGACCTTCCGCCGTGCGAGCGAGAAGGGATAGAGCTTCTGTTCACGCAGGGCGGGGTGGGCACGGGCCTCCTCTGGCGAGAGCATCTCGACGGTGCCGTTAGAATCGAGCAACGCGACGCCGCCCCACTCAGGCGTGGTGTAGGGCACCGGTAGCCAGTGGAACTCCGGAGTGGTATACGGCACCGCGATGTACTGTTCCTGTGTACTGGGGTCGATCACCATGAACGGGTCGTGATAGTTCACGAGGTACTCGCCGCGCTTTTTGAGGTTCCAGTCGTAGTTGTTGTACCACGCCGTGCCGATCCCGGCGGCGATGTTCGCGGGCCGGGCCTCGACGTTCGCGTTCTGCTCGGTCATGTCCACGAACACGGTGCCGTTCTGTTCGAGTGCGTAGCGATTACGAACTCCATCCGGCGCGAGCGCGTACGACCAGTAGGGAGTGCCATTGTAAACGGCGATGTCACCGCCCATCACCCGGTAGCGGGGCGTCTGAAGGGTGTTCGAGGCGTAACGGTCGGCGACCGCGCGCGTGACGATCCGCGGACTCGACGGGTCGGATTCGTCGAGTTCGGTCGTGCGCTCCGAACCGGCCATCGTCTCCTCGGAAAGCGTCGCGCCGGCGTACCAGCCCCCGATCGTCGAGACGACGAGGAATCCGACGAACCCGACGGTGAGTACCGTCCGTATCGTTCCGCGACTTGGCGGACTGCCACCGACGGTGAGCGCGATCAGGGACGCGAGCGCCAGCAGACAGACGAGCACGAATCCCGGTGAGGAATACAACCCGTAGACGAGGGGCTGGAGCCACGGTCGGGCGTACCACGCGACGACGAGACAGGCGAGCGCGACGACGAGGAGGGCGATCGGACCCGGGGAGGGCACGCTGCCGGAGACCGAGGGGGCACTGGAGGAAAGCTCGTCGACGTCGAAGGGGAAATCGTCGGAGGAAGGGTCGCGGCTCATCGCTCGTTTCGACGTTCGGTTCTGCGACAATAAACGCCCGGTGACAGAGTGCTCGATCCGCCGTTCTTCCTCGCGACTCGGGTGGTCAGGCGGGTTGTTCGCGCTCGCCGCTCTCGCCCGCTTCGCTGCCGTCGCCGTCGCCGTCGCCGAGCGCTCGTGCCGCCCACTCGGCTTCCGATTGAACGATGAACGAGCGGTCCTCGGCGTACTCGCTCGCGGCGTCGAGCGCTCGTTCGGTACCGATCCGGGCGAGTCCCCAGGCCGCGCTCGCGCGCACCGGATCGGACTCGTCGTCACGCAGAACGTCCGCGAGCGGACGGATCGCACGCGTGTCGCCGATCAACCCGAGCGCACGGGCGGCCCGACTTCTGACCTCCTCGTTCTCGGCGACGAGGCGATCGGCGACGGGTTGGGTCGAGTCAGGCGAGCCGATTTCGCCGATCGCCTTGATGACGATCTTCTGGAGGCCCGGATCGCTCTCGCCGTCGATATAGGGGTGAAGGGTCTCCAATGCATCGTCGTTGCCGATCTTTCCGAGTACCTCGATCGGTCCTTTCTTTCGACGCTGGGCGCGCTGGTGCATGGGATCGAATGCCTCGGGCGAGCCCATCCGGCCGAACGCCTCGATGCAGTGTTGTTCCATGAAGTCGGATCCCAGCAAGTCGAAGGCGAGCAGTATCGGCTCGATCTCGCCTTCGCGTTCGTAGATCTTGATAGCGTTCCACTCGGGCGGGAAGTCCTTCTTGTTACCTGAACCGAGCACGTCGTAAAAGCCCTCGTAGGCGAGTTTCTCGCGGACCGTGAGGTCGTCGTACGCCTGGGCCTCTTCGACATCGCTTTCGAGACCGTCGGTTGCTTCCAGAAGAGCGGCGATCGCCTCCGTATCCTCGTCGGGATCGAGCGCGGCACTTTCGACATCTTCCGTGACCGCTTCGAGCGCCGCGACGAGCGAATCGAGGTTCCGATCGACGCTCACATCGACCGGTTCGTAATCCTCGGGTTCGTCGTCGTCCTCTCCATCCGTCTCGTCGCTCGTCCCTTCGTCGGCGTCTTCGGCGTCCTCGCCACCGTCGGTGACGGCCGTCTCTTCCTTTTCGTCTCCATCTCCCTCCTCCTCGTCCGCGGTCGATTCCGAACCGCTGAGATCGTCGGGATCGGCGTCGAGGATCCCGTACGCCTCGCCGAGGAAGGTCTCGACGGCGTCGGCTACCTCGCCTTCGCCCCTATCGGTCCATCGGGTGTCGGAGATCGTCGATCGTGCGCTCTCGATCTCGCTTACGACGTCCTCGGCGTAGGGACCACGAGCGTCTTCGAGCGTCTCACGTTGTTCCTCCAGCCTCGATTCGAGGTCGGCGCGGGGGTCCTCCGCGTCTTCGTCGTCTTCGTCCTCGTCGGGTTCGGGGAGATCGGCCTCCTCTAGGTCGGCTTCGATCGCGTCGAGACGCTCTTCGACGTCGTCCAAATCCGACTCGGTCCCGGCGGCTTCGAGTTGCTCTTCGGTTTCGGTGAGGCGTTCGTCGAGCGATTCGGCGTCGCTCCTGGCGGGCAATTCCGAATCGTCGCTCCCCCCGTCGCCGTCGTCCGCTTCGTCGTCGGTCGTCTCGTCCCCGTCGCTTTCATCGCCGCCTTCGTCGTCCGCCTCCTCGTCGGTCGTCGTTTCGTCACCACCTTCCGTATCGTCGCTTTCGACTTCGTTGTCCTCGGCGTCCGTCTCGTCGGTGTCGGCATCGGTCTCGCCGTCCTCTCCGCCGTCGGACTCGTCCATCTCAGTGCTGGTATCGCTATCGGCTTCGTCAGGGTCGTCGCTGTCGCCGTCGATCTCCCCTTCGGCGTCCTCCGTTGCGTCCTCGTCCGATCCGGAATCTGAGTGCTCCTCGTCGGCTTCGGCGGCTGGCTCGTCCGTCTCGTCTCCCTCGGCCGTATCGGACGGTTCGTCCGCGTCGGTCGCGTCGTCCGTCTTTGCCGTGTCGGCCGTCTCCGTCGTATCGGTCGCCTCTGCTTCGCCGTTCTCGTCGGTGTCGTCCGACTCGGCCCTCGCGGCGATCTCCTGTGCGGTTTCGTCCTCGTCCTCGTCCGACCCGAGATCGGACTCGGCCGCGCCGGCCTCCTCGGCGGACGGCTGGTCGGCTTGCTTTTTGTCGGGTGACTCCCCCCCGTCGGGCGTCGTTCCCTGCTCGTCGTCCTCGTCACTCATATACCCGGAACTGGGCCGCTTCGGACAAAGAGCGTTTCCCTTCGGTCGACCGCGGTTCGTTGACCCGGCCGGGACGGCTCGTCGCGGCGTATCGGGCGTCGTATGCCATCGTCCGGGAGTCGTCGTCTCGGCGTGATCGTCGAGCCGTCCGGCCGTCGGTCTCGCCGACTGCTGTGATCGGGGTCCGGTCAGCGACCCTCCGAGGAAAGCGAGGCGCGGGTCGTCCCCTCCGACGGCGAGCCGGGGGTCTCGCTCGACTCGCGCCGATAGAGGCGCGGTCCCAGTACCAGGTAACAACACGCGGCGACGAACAGCGCGCGCGGGAACAGGCGGCCGAACGCGGTCGGTATCGCAACGGCGAGGGCCTGGACGATGCCCATGACGAGCGCATCCCGGGCGCGAAGATCCGGGTAGGTGAGTCGCGTGACCATCAGGTACGCGAGCACTCCGGTACTGGCGAGCAAGACGAGAGTTCCCCTCGCGCCAGCGAGGTAGGCCGCCCCCAGCAGGGTCGCCGCGAGCGTCGTCTGGACGCCTTCGGTGTGGGCGACGTCGAGGTCGTCGGTCGTATACAGTCCCAAGCGGACGACGGCCATCGCGAGAAACGCCGCCGAAACCGAAAGGGCGAGAACGAACCCGGGCGAGAGGGCGAGTCCGGTGGCCGGGCGCGCGACGTAGAAGACGAGCAGGGCCGGTGCGACGCCGAAGGAGACGACATCCGCGAGCGAGTCGAGCACGTCGCCGACGGGGGTGTGGCCGTACGCCCGGGCGCACACGCCGTCGAGACCGTCGGTGATCGCCGCGAGGAGGATCAGCCGGGCGGCGAGTCCGGGGTTCGTCGGTGCTGCGATCGTCGCTAGAAAGCCGAAAGCGGCGTTTACGATCGTGATGCCGTCGGCGAGCCCGAGGCGACCGACGAAGCGCGGCTCCATGATTCGGCCGTTGGCGAGCGGCGACTTACCTCTTTGTTTTCCGGATGGCGTGCGTACATATATGTCGCCCGAAGCGAGCACCGTCGAGCGTCGACGAGCCGAACCAGGAGGCCTAAAGCCGCGGGATACCAAATGAGAATATGCGACGACGGGCCTTCCTGACGACGATCGCGGGCGCGTCAGCCGCCGGACTGGCAGGCTGTCTCGGGAGCGGCCAGTCCATCGAGTACGACATCGGGATGAGTGCGAACGATTTCCTGCCCGAGGAGTTCGAGGTGACGGTCGGCGAACCGCTGATCTGGGCGAACACGGGGTCGCGAAGCCACTCGGTGACCGCCTACGCGAGCGGAATCCCCGAGGGGGCGGCGTACTTCGCCTCCGGCGAGCAACGAGACCTACGAACACACGTTCGAAGTCCCCGGTCAGTACGAGTACTTCTGTATCCCGCACGAACCAGCCGGGATGGTCGGCACGATTACCGTCACCGAGTAGCCGTGTCACAGGGCGTCGCAGAACGGTTCGTGTGTAGAAACTGCGTTGACTCGAACTGATTTGCCGTTTAGTGTTCTCTCGCACGTTTCAACTGGTCGTTCATCGCTGCCGCAAACAACCGGAGGTTCGTGCCGAGATTCCTCACGAGAGCTTGCGGAAACCGCTTGCGTGCCCCGGTGAGAGCATTCTTAAGTGCTGTGGTCGCGTCCTCGAACACGCCTTCTCCGTGACCGAACAGGATCCGTTCAGGTTCGAGCCAATCGAACGTATCCCGAGGTGGAAAGAGCCGAGCCCCAAGCATCACGCCAATGCGCTCGTTACCGACCGGATATGCCGAGCCGGATGAGAGCAGGTCCGGAACGATGAGCGTTCCATCGGTATCGCGGTACGCAATCGCTCCCTGATAAAGCGATAGTGGCTCAACGCGGGTTACATCGAACCCGAGACTACCGAGAACAGTCTCCTCACGCTCGATTGGGGCATCGACACGCTCGGTGATGCGGTCCATCCACCGGGGAATATGAACAGCTACGTCGTGACGGGTAGCAATGGTGCCAGCATCTCTGGCGTGATGACTAGAGAGCACTACCACGCCAGCAACGTCACCGAACTCTTCCACTAATCCGTCGACACCCGGGGCGTCCACGGGATCGATAACCCAGACCCCATCACCTGCCTTGAGAGCGTGGCTCGCCCGCTCGCCGTCTTCGTTCGGGTGTGCTATCCAGCCGACGCCTTCGCCCCATCGGTCGATCTCCCGGACTTCTGTCGCTGACGACCGCTCGTAAGCCGGCATACGTGCTTTCTCCGGGCCGCTACTTGTTAACGGTCGCTACCCTTGCCTATTCGAGTTTCAGTCACGATGAACTGGGACTTTCTATAACGTCCATGTCCCGGAGAAGCCACTACCGAGACAGCCATCTGAAAACAGGCTTCTCGTAAGGCTCGAGCTACTGTGCGGTCCTCGCTGGGACGACTTTTTGATGCAGATTTTTCTCGCGTCCCCTAAGCGACCGTAGGGAGCGGGGCGCGAAAAAAGGTGCGTTCTTAGACCGCGACGTCTTCGGCGTCGACGTCGACACTGGTTTCTTCCTCTTCGGCGACCTCCTCGGGACGGGCTTCGAGGGTGGCCTTTTGAATCTCGACGCGCCGGAGCGGGTAGATAACCTTCGCGTCGCCGTAGATCGCACTCGAGAGACGACCTTCGATCACGTTGTCCATGAGTTCTTCATAACTGCGTTCGCGTGCGGCCTCCCGGACGTTCTCGGTCATGATCCGCCGGATCGCTTCCTGTTGACTCCGATCGGCCCGGCGGGTCGCGAGCGCGACCGGCTGGACGCGAACCCGGTGATCGTCGGCGGTCCGTACCGAGAGGTAGGCTTGGATCTTCGACGCGCCGCGGCGGGTGAGACTGCGCAGGTAATCGCGCGTGAGTTCGTGACGGATCAACTCGGTGTAGGCGGCGTCGCTACCGTAGTCGGTGATCCGGAAAGTGAGTTTGGTCTTGTTCTCGCTGGCGTCGTCGCGGAGATCGCCGAGCGTCGTCTCGAAGGTGCGATCGAGGAGTTTCTCGGAGTCGTCCGCCGGGGTCCCGCCGAGTTCGGCCCGGTCGAAGCCCTCCGGGGCGAGGACGGTGTACCACCGCTTTTGTTGGCGCTGGCGTGAGACCGATCGTTCGCTCATGGCCGAAGTGCGGTACGGGCTTTGTTATTCCTGTCGTTTCGCGTCCTCCATGGACTCCTCGTCGCCGTCGCTGGCGGGCGTGTCTCCCGTGGCTTCGGTGTCCGCTGTCGTCGAGCACTCGGGATCGGCTTCGTCGATTCCGTCGGTCCCGTCGGTCCCGTCGGTCCCGCCGACTCCGTCAGCTCCCTCGGTTTCGTCGTCGTCGTCGATCGGGTCGGTCGAGCGGTCGGGGCCGGCTGCGCTCCCCGCGACCCGAAGCACGACCCCGAGGTTTACGATGTGATCGTCGATCGTCGAGCGGAGCCCGCCGACCGACCCGCGTTCGACGTGTGTTTCGAGCACCCCTCCGTCGAGCTGGCTCGTCATCTCGGCGGTGTCGTCGGGTTCGAGCGCTTCGGCGACAGTCCTCGGATCCGCGTTCGTGCCCGCGAGGTCGATTCGGATCGTCGCGCTCGCTCGTTTCACGGCCGTCCACCGCCGTCGTCCCGAGTTCCGTCGCGATTGCGTTCGCCCGTGCCGCCGTCCGTCGAACCGCAGTCGGCGAGTTCCGCCCGAACGGCCGTGACGAACGCGTCGGGGTCGCCGCCGAAACGGGCCTCGGCGGCGCGTTCGGTGCCGCCGCCCGTGCCGTCGACGCTTCTCGCCGCGCTCGCGACGAGGCTTCCGAGCGCGCGGTCGTCGGTCGCGGCGACGGCGCCGACCCCGTCGCCGACGACGAGCGCGACCGGCTCCGGCGACCGGAAGTCACGGCACAACCGGGCGACCGTCGCCACCGGTGCTCCCGTGCCGTCGTGGGTCTCGCCATCGGTATCGAAACTGCCGTTCCCGCCCTCGTCGCCGTTGCCGTCGCTTTCGGTCCCGATTCCGTTCGCTACCTCGGGGGTCTCGACGGCTTCGAGCCGGGCGACGTGCAGTCCGTCGTATCGTGCCGTCATTGCGGTTCGGAGCGCGGCGTGTGCCCCACGGGCGTGTGTGCGCCAGGCCGAAAGCGCCGCCTCGCGGACGTCGTAGCCGAGTGCGAGCGCGAGCCCGATTCCCGGCCGTTCGGCGGCGACGCCGCCGAGCACGTCGGCGTACCCACCGAGGGTGACAAAGGGTCCAGTCGGTTCGGGAAGCGCTACCGGCCGGAGCGCGCGCTCGATCGCCACCGCCGCTCGCGGGGCACTTCCTTTCGCGCCGACCGTCGAGAGCGCGAGCAACGAGGCGACCTCTCGGCCGGCGTCCTCACGATCGGCGAGCGAGCCACAGCGTTCGCGGGCGGCGTCAGGGTCGCCGGAAAACGGCGCGTGGGCGAGCGTGGTATGGGTCAGTCCGTCGAGGGTATCGGTCGTCGGCATGGCGATCCCGGAGCGGCGCTCGCCGACGAGGCCGCGCTCGCGCGCCCGATTGAGGAGTACCTCACGGTCGTCGGCGAACGGGCCGTCCCCGAACGGGTCCCGGGCGTCGCGGACGGCGGCGACGATGCTCCCGGCGAGCGCGAGCACCGGGTCGACCTCGCCGCCGAGTTCGCGGACGACGCCGGCCGCTGCGAGGCTCGCCGGCTCCGAACTACCCGGGAGGGCGATCGCCGTCCCGTCTCCCGACCGGTCGGCGGCACCGTCAGTGCCGCCGGTGCCGTCGCTACCGTCGGTCGGATCGGGCAAGCCGATACTGACCACGAGATCGGCCTCGGTCGCTGTCCTGTCGGTGTTCTCGGCGCTCGTCGGACGGCGAGCCGTCGCCTGAAACGGGGTACCGATCGCCGCGAGCGCGCCGGCGAACAGTCCGGCGGCGGCCAGCGCGTCGCCGTCGGCGCGGTAGCGTAACGAGACGAGCTCAGCGCTCGCGAGCCGCGAGGCGGCGTTTTCGGCCCGACGTGTATCCGTCGAGTCCGCCGTCGCCATTCAATCGAGCAGGCGCGTCGCGAGGTCGTAGCTGTACCGGAAGTTCGCGTCGATCTCGTCGCCCCGGTAGTAGTTCACGAGCCGGCGGACCTTCGCCTCGGTGTTCTGGAGCGCGCGCAGGTTCTGTGCGTCGCCCGGGTGACGCTCGCGGTGTTCGCGCAGGCGGACCGCCCGCTCCATGAGATTACGGAGGTCCTCGGGGAGCTCGGGGCTCGCGTCGTGTTCTTCTAGTATCTCGCCGACCTTCTTGTCGGTTGCAAGCTTGACGTCCGGGACGGGCGTTCCCTGGACGCCTTCGTCGCGCAGGATCATTCCGATCTCGCTTTTGGAATGGCCCTCTTCGGCCAGCGAGACGACGCGCTCTTCGATGTCTTCGGGATCGACATCGCTCCATTTGGGGGGGTCGTTCGCCACGGGTCGGTCCGAACCGGACTGCCCGCGACGGCGGGTGTGCATTCGTGCCATAGTCGAAACGGGAGGACAGGCCGTACTAACGTGGGGAGCGCCGGCCGGTTCGACGACCGGTCGAGACGCTCCGGTACACTACCGCAATCCCGGAGCCACGATCCGACGATCGTGGCGGGGCTGCCACGCCGGGATCGAACGGGGGACGTGCGGACAAGCGTCGAGCGTGCTACGTCGACAGCACGCTTGCCGACAGTCCTCCCGGTTTCTCGGCCGCTTCGATGGGTTTAAACGGCGGAACCCGATATCTCCGGTACGAAGCGGGCTCGTAGATCAGTGGTAGATCACTCCCTTGGCATGGGAGAGGCCCCGGGTTCAAATCCCGGCGAGTCCACTGCACTTTTTTCAGGGTCCTCGTTCGCTCGCTACGCTCACTCACTGCGGGCCTGAGAAAAATCTGCACGGTCACAGCAAAGCTGTTCCCTACTCTCGTTCGCTCGCAGTGCTCGCTCACGAGAACATCAAAAACGCTCGCTCACGCCTTTGGCGTTCGCTCGCGCGAGCTACAGAACGGTACCGCACCACGACCGGAGCAGGCCGATTCCTTGCGTTGAACTAAGCCTCGTTCGATTGTGGTCAAGCGAGGACCCCGGTTCGACGTAAGCACGGTTCAGTTTTCGAAGTCCTCGTCGGCCTCGTCGACTTCGACGCGTAGAAGCATCGCGGCGAAAGTCTTGCCCTGAGTGTCGGTGCGAAGCGACTCGCCCGCGCCGCCGTCGAGCGCGTCGTGGAGAACGAAGTTCAGCCCACCC
>PXQR01000124.1 GCA_003021235.1 Halobacteriales archaeon QH_6_64_20
ACCGCTGGCGACGGGTCTTCCGGGGGAAGATGCGGGATCAGGGAGTGTTGCTCTCGCAGAACCAGTTCGAATCCCAGTTCCTGACCTACGCACACACCGAAGCGGACGTTGACGAAACTCTAGAAGCGTACAAAGAAGCGCTTTGAGTCTCAGGTCGGACGAACCGAGTTGAGGTCGGCTCAGCAGTTATCAACTTGGCAGCCTCAAACATGACAAATGGTCGTTCTGGACGATTCGAAAGCCCCCGACACGCTCGGCTCGGGGGACTCGCTGCGCTCCTCGGTCGGTCGCGTTACTCCCTCCCTGCGGTGCTTGCGTCGTCCGCCGTCGCCGAGCGGTCGGCCCCTTTCAGTCCCGCCCGGCAGCGGTTGTTCGGCCAGACAGTTGCGTGAGTTAACACCGCCGTCGGCTCGGGGTGAAAGCGTATGTATCCGGTACCGCAGCGGCGGTCACAGTAGCAGGAGAATTACGAGCGCGAGAGCCGAGAGAGAAACCAGCACGCCTGCGAGTTCGAACCAGGTACGGGGGGTCGGTTCGTTTCCCTTGTTCATCCGGTTGGGACGGCCGCCAGCGAAGGGAACGAGTTCTATAAGCAGATAGACGGCTCCAATCACGGCCCACGCCAGTGCGAGGAAATCAGCCCGCCGGATCTCGAACGGTGCGTCCTCAGCGGTGCTCATGGCTCTCTTTGATCTCCTAATCGTATTACTGTTTTGTCGTTTCTACGTTCTCCGTGTGAACGACGACATCGGTAAGGGCAGGATCGGAACGGACTGTGACATTTACGAAAGTATGCCGGCGTTCGGGAACGCTACAAACAGCACCGGTCCGACGACGGTCGTGAGAACTCCGAGCGCGATCATGATGCCCGCGACCTCGAACCAGGCTTGGGGGGCGGGGTCGGTTCCGTTATCCATCGACTCGGGACGGAAGTGATAGTAGCCGGCGATCCCGAACCCTAAGAGTCCGCCAGCGGCGTTCAGAACCACTGGAATACCGAATCCGTCGTCGATGAGTGTCGCTCCAGCGGCAACGACGAATAAGAGACCCCACGCTGCATAAGCGATCGCGAAGAAATCGGCCCGGCTTATTTGGATCAGCACGCCCTCGGCCGTGCTCATCGCTGCTCGTTTCAACACACTATCTAATCAGTCTTCTGCCGTTTCACCTACTACCGCCCCGACCGCGAGACCGGCGCGGGTGGGACTGAAAGGGGCCGCGGCTCCTCGATCGGTCCCGGGCGACATCGTTCGAGAGAGCTCGCTCTCTCGTGATCCCGAAAATCGAAGATTTTCGAGGACAAGCACCGCAGGGAGCGACTGGAGTGAGCGATTGAGGAGCACAGCGAGCCCCGGACTGTCGAGAGCCGTGGGGGCTTTCGAGGCCACTGTACGGTTCCCGTCCTGCTCCCTCGAATCGGACTGCTGAACACCACGCACAAGTACGATCGCTTCCCGAACTACGCAAATGACCGGCAAAGTCACTGGCGACGACTTGGAGGAACTCGTCTTCTCACGAACCGGCGCGCCCGACGACGACGTGTTAGTGGGCCCGGAGTACGGCGAGGACGCCGCCGCCCTCCGAGTCGGCGAGCGAACCCTCGTAGCGAGTTCCGACCCGATCACCTTCGCGGCCGACCGGATCGGCCAGCTCGCGATGAACGTCGCGACGAACGACGTCGCCGCCTGTGGCGCGACGCCCCGGTGGATCATGCCCACGCTGTTCGTTCCTGACGATCCGGAGTCCAACGGATCGGAAGCGCTCGACCGGACCGTTACCCGGATCGACGAGGCGGCCCGCGACGTCGGCGTTGCGATCGTCGGCGGCCACACCGAGTACGCCGATCGCACGCGCCCGCTCGTTTCGACGACCTGCCTCGGTCTCGCCGATCGATACGTTCCGACGAGCGGGGCCGAACCCGGAAACGAGGTCGTGCTCACGAAGGGCGGCGCGATCGAGGGCGGGGCGATCCTCGCGACCGACTTCGGGGACGCCCTCGCCGGGGACCTACCCGAGGAAACGATCGACGATGCGCGGGCAGGGATCGCCGATACGAGCGTCGTCCCCGAGGCCGAGGTGCTCCGCGAGCGCGCGACGGCGATGCACGATCCCACCGAGGGCGGCGTCCTGGCCGGTGGGGTCGAGATGGCCGTCGCGTCGGGCGTGCGGGCCACGCTTCGGCGCGAGGACGTCCCCGTTCGGGAGGGGGTCGCGGCGGTCTGTGGCGAAGCCGGGATCGATCCGCTTCGAACCTTCGGTTCCGGTGCGTTGCTCGCCGCGGTCCCCGGAGGGGAAGGGAAGGAAACCGTCGCCGACTGCGAACGCGAAGGCGTCACCGCGGCGGTGATCGGCGACGTCGAAAAACGAGACCCGCCGGGCGTTCGACTCGACGGCACGCTCTTCGAGCGCGTCCCCAGGGACGAGATGTACGACCTGTGGGACTGAGAGAGCACCTTTTCACTGAGGTCCTCGCTCTCTCGTCATCACGAAAGGCGCTCCGCACCTCTCGAACGGCTTCGCTCCGTTCGTGGTTCGAAAGACCCGGAGGCCTTTCGATCATTGCTGGGAATCGCGGATTTCCAGCTTGCAGCGGAAACGCTCCGCGTTGTCGTCACATCACGGGGCGGCTTCGCCGTCTCGAACGACCGTGAGCCCAGCGAAACCTCCACGGCGTCGAGCGAGTAGCGCGAGCCGCCGGACGGGGTGACGGGGGAAGCCAACGAACATGGCCGATTCGTATACGACCTACCGAAACGAACCGGAGCCTATCGAGCGAGGACGGATCGCAGGAGTCACTCCTACCGTCGCCGACCCGAGAGGCGATCGGCGAGCCACCCCAACCCGTCGAAGATCGCTTCGACCAGCCACTGGAGCGTTCGGCCGATCGTCGACAGCACGCTCAGCGTGAACATCGTTGCGAGCGCTAACCCGATCGTCGTGACGCCGAACCCGAGCGGACTCGTCGGGACCAAAGCGGCGACCTCGTCCATCCGCGGTGCGGTAGGTAGCCGCTCCCGTGAGTCGTAGGGGTCGTATCGCGGGGTCGCATCGCTCTTTACGTACCGATCGAGCCACTGTTCCATGGCGGGATCGGCGCTGACCGCGACGACGCTCGTGACGAACGATTCGTAGGTGAGGGTTCCGTCCGCCCGGTTGAGCCGCCGGAAGACGTCTTCCAGGCTGTGGTCGCCCTCGGTCCGGTTTCTGATCTCGGCGTCGAGCGCCGCGAGGACGAGCGCGCCCTTCCGGTAGGGGACGTTCGGGCGCTCCCAGGTCGTCGGGTCGGCGAGGACGTCGTCGCTCGCGCTCACGCGGCGGGATTTGAGCTCCCACTCGTATTCGAGGTCGTTCACCAAGCCGAGATCGTGTGAAAGGCGCGCCGCGTAGTACTCGGCCGACGCCTCGACGAACCACTCCATTGCCCGGCTACGATCGGCGAAGCGCTGGCGCGTGTGGACGTACTCGTGGAGCCAGACACTGTGCGTGTTCGACAGCGACGCGCCCGCCCGCGCCCAGAAAGCGTTGCCTACCGTCGCGCCCGCGAGGCCGAGTTTCGTTTCCCCGGGCGTGTCGGCGAGCGCGACCGCGATCACCTCCCGGTTCCGACCCCCGACGTCGAGCGCCGTCTCCGCGTCGGCGAGGGTGTCGAACAGGCGCTCGCGCGACGGCCCGAGACGGGTTCCATCGGGCACGATCAGCCGGAAATCAGTGCTACCAGTCGTCCGCTCGTACTCGGCGTGAGGGCCGTGAAACAGCGTCGCGTTGGCGACGACCGTTCGCTCGCTGGCGACCTCGTAGGTGGCGTATTCGCCCTTCGCGAACAGCGGCGCGGTCCGGCGCTCGTCGTCGGTTCGCCAGACGGTGTAGATTCGGGGGGCCGGAGCGAAGACCATCGAGTCGTTGACGATCCCGGCGTAACTCCGTGTGCGCGTCCGCAGGTCGTAACGGAGCGCGAGCGTCGGCTCGGCGGTCGAGCCGTCCCAGCACAGCCGGTTCGACCCGCATCGATCGAACCCCCTGGTCCCCTCGACCGGGAGGTCACCGATGACGACCCGCAGGCCACGAACGGACGGCGGGACTTCGTAGGTTACCGTAACCGAGAGCGTCGTCGAAGCGGTACGCTCGACGGCGATCGCCACCCCCGGCGTCGATCCGGGCGCGGCGGTTCGGGGTATCGTAGCCCTACCGGGTCCCGCGACCGCCGCGCCCGACCCCGGATCGGTACGAAACGTCGACCCGTCCGCAACGGCCGGCGTGCTCGCCCCGCCCGCGACGACGCCCGTCAGGAGGCCTGCTCCGAGCGGGCTGCCGGCGATACAGGCGACGAGGAACAACCGGATCGCGAGCGATACGTGCCGTCCCATCACTGCATGCTTTGAGTTAATGGAATAAAAACCGTTCGTAACCGGATCGCAACCTTCAGGACTGTCCCGTGGAAAACGACCGGCCGTCGGAACGGGCAACGGAGGCACCGAAACGAACGACGGGCCGCCGAAACGGACGAGTTTTCACACCGCGGCGCGCGAGCGCCCACATGGCGAAACAGCCACACCTACTCATCGAACCGGGCGACGTTCACGACGTCGCGTTACTGCCCGGCGATCCGGGCCGCGTCGATCGCATCGCCGCCCAGTGCGAGGCGGCCGAGACGGTCGCCGAGAACCGCGAGTACAAGCTCGTCAACGCCGCCTACGAGGGTCGGCCGGTGACGATCTGTTCGACGGGGATCGGCGCGCCGTCGGCGGCGATCGCCGTCGAGGAACTCTCGAAGGTGGGCGTTACGAGCTTCCTGCGGGTGGGGACGACCGGTGCCCTCCAGCGCGGCATCGAGATCGGTGATATGGTCGTCGCGACCGCCGCCGCCAAGGAGGAGGGCACGACCCCACGCTACGAGGCTGTGGCGATACCGGCGGTCGCGGACTACGACGTGCTCACGGCGCTCGTCGAGAGCGCGGACGATCGAAACGAGGCGATCCACACCGGGCCGATCGCGACCGACGACGCCTTTTACGCCGAGACGGGCGAGATACTCGACGCCTGGGAGGCCGCGGGACTGCTCTGTGTCGAGATGGAGGCGGCGGCGATCTTCGCGCTCGCGCGCCGTAACGGCCTGCGAGCGGGCGCGATCTGCACCGTGGACGGCAACCTCGTCGAGGGCACGCAGAAGGGCGAAACCGACGACGAGGAACTACCCGCGAAGGCGAAGGACAACGTCGGACGGGCGATCGAAATCGCCCTCGACGCGACCTCCGAACTGTGAGTCGAGGTGTCGTTGACCTCCTTCGGAGGCTACGAGTCGTTTCGGTGATCGTCGGCCGATGACGTACCGTTCGCCTGTGAGGATTCGAACGGCGAATAGGTCCCGAGGAGCGATGTTCGCGAACCTCACGAACCTGTTCGGAGACACCGTCCGTGCATCCTCGTGGATTTCGAGAACGTGACCTACCAACACACCCAATACCGTTCGGAACCCGCCTCCGCCCGACGTGGTCGTTCAGTAAAGTAGCACTGGAGTGACTCGATCTCGAACGTTCGCTGGATCGCTGTCAGTCGATGAGAACCTCGCCGATGTCGTTCGCAATGGCTCCCGGGGCGACCTCGGTTGTGAACTCGTCGAGGAAACCTCCAAACGCGAATTCACCCGCCAAAACGAACGCGCCCCGATGCACTGGTGGGACCTCCTCTCGCGTCGTGAGAAACGTGGCTAAGTTCGTCGCAGTGAATTCGACGAACTCGATGCGTTCGTGCTCGATGTTTCGCGGACGGTTTTCCTCGACGAGTTCCGCGGGAACGTCAGTGTCGAGAACTCCACAGAGCTCCGGACGGCTGTTGTCGAGGTTTCGAACGACGCCGATCACGACGAGCGGAGCCTCCGACGTATACAGGACCTGCTGGCCGGTCTCACGAGCAACGGTATACATAGGCTGACCCTGAACGGTTCCGGGCCGAAGCGTCGACGCGGTGGCCGACGAGAGGAGGCCACGAGTTTCGTACGCGGATCGATCCTCTGCGGGGGCGATACGGATCTCTTCGAGCAGTTCCCGCCACCCTTCATCGACCGGATGCCGTTCGAGGGAGTCGAGTCCGCCGGCGACCGTCATATGGTGTTCCGGATAGCTCGCGACGACAGCCGTTCGTTCGAACACGGGGATCACCGGGCACTCATCGCCGGTCAGGAGCGGAACGACGGTGACGTTCATCGAGAGGGGGAGTTTCTCGATGGAGTAGTCGTTGACCGCCTCCGACGCCGCGAGCGATCCCGAATACGTGTCCTCGTATCCGTGGAGAACCAACCGATTCGTTGCGCTCACAGGCCGCGCCACCACCGTCGTGCCGTCCCAGAACACTCGTCGCTCGGATCGTGACTCGGGTGACGGTTTCGAGTGTAGCGAAGGGAACGTAGACAGGACAGTAGCCGGGATCGGCCGTCCGGAGTCCGGACGTACGAGGTTCGATCCCGACGTGGTGGCTCGCAAAGGCCCATCGTTCGTGTCGAGATAGGCGATATTGCCGTCCGATTCTACGGCGTCGATCTTCTCGTGGAGAACGCGCTTGTACGCTTCGAGACGATCGGCCTCGAATCCGCTCGGAACGGGTGATTCGACTTCAGTGAGAGCTATCTCGGAGCGTGTCCACCCGTGCGGGTTCCAGGCTTCTAGCGCCCACCTCCCGTCGCGATCGAGACGGACGTTCGAACCGGTGTCGGTCATTCGATCGTCTCGCGTATTCGTTTCGACGCCGCTACGGCGAGTTCTTCCGACGCTGCAGCGACCACATCGAACGTGGCGGTATCAGCCATCCCGATGCGTTTCGAGTCGAGACGACCGCCGTTCCAGGTCGTTACATGGCCGCCAGCCTCTCTGATGAGGAGATATCCGCCTGCGAGTTCCTCGGCCGTCGCACGTTTCGCGTCGTTCAACGCGCAGTGGTCGCCCGTAATCGCGAGATCGTACGATCCACGGGCAACGGCTGCGGTGTGGTACGCCCAACTACGGAAATCACCCGGATATCCCGTCGTCCAAAGTGTGCGTGCGAGTTCCGGACGATCACCGAGCATGTACTGATCGACGAGAACGTTCGGGGGCGGTTCCGCCGATAGTCGCGTTCGCCCCGAGGTCGACAGTAGCTGAGTATCGTTTCTCCCGCCGATCCATCCGGTGACCACCGACGCGCCGGCACCACGATACGCCTCGTAGAGATCGCCGGTCGGTATCGAGAGAAACCCGACAGCGGTGATATCGGCGAAGAGCGGGTCCGGGTCCGGCGCAATAGCGATGACGGGTCCGAACGGCAAGCCCCCACCACCGATCAGATTGGCGGTTCCATCTATCTCGTCGGCTATGACGGCCCGGGTCGCCCCGTGGTCCGTGTCGTGCTCCCGTTCTTCCGAAAACACGACGTACGACTCCGGTAGCGAATCGAAGTAGGCGCGAATCGTACGAGAGATGATGCTATCCGCCTTCGTGGAGAAGTCGACCGAACGGTCTATAACCCTTGTTCGTTCTCCTCGTAACTCGATTCCGGTGAAGTCGTCGTGAATCCGACGGAGGCATCCACGCACGACGGATCGGAGTCGCTTCGTCTCACTCATCGGAGGTTAGTACGTCCCCTCCGAGAATAACAGTGGGGATCACCCACGAACGGTCGTTACGTCTACGCTCGAGATCCCCATCGCCGATCCCCAGGGACTCCGCGAGTTCGCGCTTAACGTCGGCGTCGCAGGGCCACAGGGGATTTCGATGGGCCTGTGGGAGTCCGCTACGCGCTCGATCCGACCGCGCGGGCAGCAACTACGGCCACGACGACACCCACTGCACAGCCGACCACGACTCTCACGGCGTCGAACACCTTCGAAACGACGACCACGACGGAGAGACCGACCGCGACAGCGGCGCGGACGGAGGCGAGCGAGACGACCGCCGGAGATAGCGGTGCTTTCGGTGAAGTAACCGAGACGACCGAGACGGCCGACACTAACTCCCCATCGGACTTCATCCCGGCAGCCGACGTAGGCGCGGGCATTGCGGTTGCTCTCCTCGCCTTGCTCGTGTCCGCGCTCGTTGGAACCCGCTATCGATGACGTAACCGTCGGATTAGGTGTTATCGAAGACGGAGTGGCGCGTCACGAGCAATGTTGGGCCAGTCGGAACGACCGAACGTTTCCCGTCCGGAGGACGACTGTGTGGGTAACGGTGCGGGAACTCGTCTCGGGGAGGCGACTCGGTGCAGTTCGTCACGGCTTTCACAGCTCGAATCGAGCGCCGCCGTTCGTTCCCTCCTCGGCCGTGATCGCTCACCTGTGGGCATCGGCGATCGTTTCGACGATCGAGAGCCCGAAGCCGGTGCCTGACTCGCTGGTCGTGTGTCCGTGCTCGAAGGCCCGATCGTGCGCGCCGTCGGCGATGCCGGGGTCGTCGTCCTCGACGAAGAGGGTCGTCGAGGATCGGCCGATCCGAACTGTTACGTCCTCGCCGGTGTGTTCGACCGCGTCGCGAAACAGGTTCTCGAACGACGCTTCCAGGGCTTTCATTAGCGTCGATCGACCGAGATCGTCGTGCGGGCATCTTCCGTTTGCGGACACCAATGGAAATCGGATCGAGCGTCACCGTTCGTTCCCGAGTTGTGCGTTTCTCTCTTAAGCAGTTTCAGTACCCCGTAGCGTACAACCAACGGGGTCGGCACGATCCGCTCACTCGGTGGAGCCGAACGGAAGTCACGAACGCCGGAGCACCGACCGGGGCGTCGACGCCGGCGACCGGCCCGGTCGCGAACGCTTATCGCGCCCGGTAGCGAAGTATACGTGTGCCCGAACGCGTCGAGACGACCGACCCCGACGGGGTCGATTTCGCCTGGGTGATGCAGGCGACGTTCGTGCTCACGATCGTCTTCGGCGCGCCGATCGTCGCGCTCGCGTCGATCCCGGTGACGCTTTCGACCTGGGGGGCTCGGGTCAGTTTCGCGATCCGCGTCGGCGCGATCGTCTGGCTCGTCGTCGCGGTCGGGGCCTTTCTGTACGCGCGTCGTAGCGCCGACGGCCAAACACGAGAGCGAGCCGGAAGCGACGGCGAACGGGAACGAGCCGGCGACGCGGAACGAACGCCCGCGAGCCATCGGACGGGAGACGACCGGGGCGATCGGAGCGATCGGGACGGTAGGGACGACCGGAACGACCGAAGCGACCCGGACGAGTCGGAGGGTTCGGACGACCCGGACGACGCCGAGGAGGGACTTCAGTCGGCGACGCCGGCGGACACTCACTCGTCCCCGGAGCGAAGGTCAGACACGTAGGCGAACCGGGTTCCGGCACGGGTAGCGGTCCGTTCGTCGCGCTCGGAGTCGCCGACGAACAGCGTGCGTTCGGGCGTCGCGCCGAGCGCTTCGACCGTAGTCAGGAGGGGTTCGGGATCGGGTTTATAGGTCGCGACCGAATCGCGGCCGACGACGTGATCGACCCGGCCGGCGAGACCGTGGGTCTCTAGTGCGACCCGGCAGGCCCCTTCGCAGTTGAGCGAACAGACGCCGGTCGGGAGCCGCTCGCGTCCGTCGCTTTCTTCCCTTCCCTTCCTCCCGTTCCCTGCGGCGAGAACGTCGGCCAGCGCCAGCCGCTCGGAGCGGCGAGCACCCTCTCGCTCGTGCTCGCCGATGACCTCCTCGACGGCCTCGCGGTGGCCGTGTGTCTCGGCGAATTCGAGCATCGCCCAGAGCCCGCGGGGCGGGTCGACTCCCCGGTTCCGGAGTACCCGATCGACCTCGGTCGCGACGGCCTCCCAGTCGACGATGAGGCGTACGAGCGTGCCGTCGAGGTCGTAGACGATCGCGTCGGGACCATCGGCACCGCTGTCGAATTCGCCGAAACCCTCGATCGGGAAATACACGACTCGATAGAGGTACGATCGCCGCATTAGCCCTTCGATCAGGACGACTGTTTCTGAAATAGAAACAGCGCGGCCGGGTTTATGTTTCAACTCGCTAACGGTACTTTCGTGCCCGAGGAGCCTACCCCCGCTGACCTGTTCGCCCTGCTCGACGACGAGTACGCCCGGGCGATCCTCGCGGCCACAAGCGAACAAGCCATGTCCGCTCCAGCACTCGCGGAGGCCTGTGATGCCTCCCGTCCGACGATCTATCGGCGTATCGACCGGCTAAAGGATCAGAATCTCCTCGCGGAGCGAACCGAACCCGAATCCCGATGGACACCACCCCGGGTCTACGCGGCGCGCTTCGGCGGCCTGACCGTCGATCTCGACGACGGGGAGTTCGGTATCGAGGTCGATCAGGAGGAGGACACCGCCGATCGCTTCACCCGTCTCTGGAGGGATTTGCGGTGATTGAGAGCGACGTCGCACTCCAGTTCCTCGTCGGGCCCGAGGACCTCTCGACGCTCCTTACAGCCGTCACACTCGTCGGCATCGTGCTCGGTCTCATCGTCGGCTATCAAGCCTACCGCGGGTACAGACGGAACGACAGTCCGGCCATGTTCTGGCTAGCTCTCGGTCTCGTACTGCTCGTCGTCGTGCAGTACCCATTCAGCCTCGCTCTGAGCGTGCTTGATTCCGCTGGCTTAGTGTCACTGCCGGCGCTGGGAGCGTTTCTACCGTTGGTCAGGGAGACGGCGAACGTCGGCGGCCTGCTTTGTATTCTCTACGCGCTCTACGATCGGGACTGACTCACGCTCCGATCGAGATGTCTCACTCCAGCAACCCACGGCCGATGACGTCCTTTTAGATCTGGGTGGTGCCCTCGTAGATCGGCGTGATCTTCGCGTCCCGGTACAACCGCTCGACGGGGAAGTCGGTCGTATAGCCGTAGCCGCCGTGAACCTGGATCGCCTCGTTCGCGACCTCGACTGTGCTCTCGCTCGCGAAGTACTTCGCCATGCTCGCTTCGGTTCTGACGTCCTCGCCCGCCTCAGCCCGTCGGGCGGCGTTTCTCGTCAGCAGGCGTGCGGCCGCCCTGCGCGTGTGCATCTCGGCTACCTTGTGGCGGATCGCCTGGAAGTCGGCGATCGGTCGGTCGAACTGCTTGCGTTCGGTGGCATAGTCGATCGTCGCGTCGAGCGCCGCCTGGGAAACGCCGAC
>PXQR01000125.1 GCA_003021235.1 Halobacteriales archaeon QH_6_64_20
GGTCACGAACGCACTCTCCTGGGCGGAAGCGCTCGAACTCGTGCGCGCGAACTGTTCGTTCGCCGAGGAGATGCGCGAGTACCGCGGGGCGTTTTCCTTCTCGACGCGGCTCGATCCCGCCGAACTCCTCGGCGCTCGGGGCGCTCCGCTACCGGCGATCACGGTCGAGTACACCGACGAGTCCCTGCGGGCGATGGGGCGGGCGGAAACGCGGGTTCGTCGGGATCTGACCCGCGAAGTCGAACGGCCCTACGCCGAGTAACGCGACCCGAGCCGTCGATCGAGCGACCGAAGGGATCGAATCACGGCAGGTCGTCGAAACGGCTCACGGGCGAGACGGCCTCGCTATCGAGTGCGTGACGTCACGCTTCGAGCACAGCGGACGTGATCGGCTCGGAAAGTTCGACTGCGACACACGACGGTTCAGCCGGTCAGGATCGTACCGACAGTCGAACCGTCGCCTGCGATCGGTCTCTAAGGGTCTTTCGAGGCAGAACTGTGGGTGTTGCGGTCGATACTCGCTACGGCTTGCTCGTCTCCTGTAACCAGCGGACGCTCGCCCTCCGAACCTCCTACACCGGACAGTGCCCGCTCTACGAACGTTCCTTCTCGGTGTGGAACGAGCGATCTCCTGACGAACTCGCGTTCCGCTCCGAACCCGTCGGTGCCCGACTCGGCGATAGTCTCCAAGCGATCGAGGAACGCTCCGAAGCTATCGACTTTCGGTCCCGGGAAATACGTCTCGTAATCGAACCCGAATCCGCGTATCTCGCGGAACCGTTCGTGATCGTCCTTGACGAACACGATCGGACGATCGAAGGGGAGGAACTCGACGTATATCGAGGAGTAATCCGTGATGAGCCCATCGAAGAACGGCATCATCTCCGTTGCGGAGTTCGAAAACGCCTGGCCTGCGAAGAATACCGTTTCCCCGTCCACGAACTCCATATGTCGGTCCTCGTACATTGGGTGTAGGCGGAGGAACAGTCGTATGTCGTTTTCCTTCAGATGCCTTCGGAGCACGCTCGGATCGAACGACGGGAACGGAAAGAACGTGGTGTCGTACGCGCCGTCCTTGTGCGTCGTCGCGTACAAAACATGGGTGCTGTCCGAGTCGGATTCGAGCAACGACCTCGTTTCCTCGGGTACTATCGGCTCGACCGCGGACGATCTGAGGTTCTCGATCCGATCGAAACGAGGGTATCCGTACTCCGCGAACCGCTTCGGGTGTACGTCCTCCGAAGCGGCCCTGAAGTGTCGTTCCACGTCCGAGCCTACCGACCGGGTCGTGTGCGGAGTGTCGATCCGCGCCCCGATCGATACCAAGCCTCGCTCGGCCTGCGACGAACTACGCGTTCTCCCGTATGCTTTCGTTATCGGCCCGTGATACAGTCTGACGAAATCGGTGCCGTCGGAATCGAACAGCTGATACCAGCCGAGCTGTCCGTCTTGTTTCAACAACACCAGGCGTGATTCCAACGCGTTTCGAACGAACTCCAGCGAGTGTGTTTCGACGAACTCGATCTCCGTATCGGCCGCCTCTATACTCGTCTCGTCCACGTGTTCTTCGTCCAAACCGCGTGGAAACCCGATACAGAGACGTGTGATGTCCTCTATGTCGTCTACTTGGTTTATCAGCGCGAACGTATCCGACTCCGGAAGCGTGCCCCGCATCGCCACGCATATCCTCGTCTTCTCATAGTCGTAGATCCGATCCGCTACCACGAACGACAGCCCTGCGAGAACTCCCTTCAGAACGGCAGCCGTCGCCCACAGAGTCGGCCTCAGCCCTTCCCGCCGATACTTGGATATCGCCAGCTTAGCATACTCGAACGTTCCCATAGTTACTGACATGTCGTGTTACTCTATACGGCAAAAAACCGTTTCGGAAAGGTGCGGTGTCGGTGGTCCAGCGTTTCGGAGCCGGGGCGTGAAACCGGCTCACTAGAACGCTACGTAGCCTCGCTAAAGACAGCCACGTAACGGTCGAGTACTCCGTTTTCGGTCACCACTCGCTGACGACCGCGCCGGCCAGTCAACCGAATCGGCCCCGTCGGAGCGCACGGACCGAATCGAACTCCTCGCAGACGGCCACGGCGATGTCGTCCACGATCCGGTGTAATCCGGCTTCGGCCGCCCGCCGGGTCATCGCCCCGTCGTCTCCCCCGAAGACGGATCGTGTGGTGCTCGCGTTCGACGTTCGGTGGCGTCGTCGCTCACCACGCGGCGTCGAGCACCTCCTCGATCTCTTCGGCTGTCGGGTCGAGTCCCCGCGGACCGTTGGCGAGAAACGAGTCGTTCTCGACGACGCAGGCGACTCCCGAGAGCGCGTCGCGCTCCAGTCCGTCGAGGTCGCGCAGGCGGGTCGGTAGGTCCATTCCGTCCCGAACGTCCCGCACCCGGTCGACGACGCGAACAGCCGGATCGTTATAGTCGCTATCGTCACTGCTGCCGTCGTCGCCAACGTCGCTACCGCCGCCGTCGAGCGCATCGGCCAATAACTCCCGGCGGCCGTCCACCCTCTCGAAGAGGTATTCGAGCACTGGTGGTGCCATCACGGCGTGGGCGACGCCCTGCTGAACGCCTTCGGCACGAAGCCCGTGGCCGAAAGCGTGGATCACGGAGAGAAGTCCTCCGCTACGGGTCGCCCGGCCGTACTGCACACAGACGACGCCGGCGACGATCCGATCCATCGTCCCTGGATCATCGCCCTCGCTCGCCTCACGCAGGCGAGGGAGCGACGACCCGAGCAACGAGAGTCCGCGAAGCGCGGGCGCATCGGTGAGCGGGTTCGCGTGCCGGGAATAGGGTAATTCGAGGCCTTTGTCGAAGCCGTTCATCGCCGACCCTGCCAATACTCCGGTCGGCGTCGTCTCGAACAGGTCGGGATCGTACACCAGCGCGTCGGGCATCAGCGCCGGGTCGCCGTACGCCGCGGTGACAGCCTCGTCCCCGCCGTCGTCACCGTCACCGTCGCCGGCGTCGCTACTATCGCCGCCACCGCCAGCGTCGGAGAAGGTCACCGACCCGCCGGTCGAAAGGTCCGCGCCCGCGAGCGTCGTCGGCACCGCGAGCAACGGCAGAGGATCGTCGCTCACCGGCAACATACCCGTCTCGGCGGCGTCCGCGCGTACGTCCTCGTAGCTCCCCCCATCGTACAGCGCACACATCGCACGGGCGACGTCGATGGAACTCCCGCCGCCGACGGCGACGAGCGCGTCCGCGTCAGTGTCGGCCAGCGCATCCAGACCCGCGAAGGCTTCCTCGGCGTTCTTCTCGGGAGTGGTGCCGTCGAACGTTCCGGCGAACGATTCGCCCAACCCGTTGTCGATCGGGTCCATGGTATCCGAGTTCGCCCCGACGTTCTCCCCACAGACGACGAGTGCGCGCTCGCCGCCGGCGTCGGCGAGCATCGATCCGAGTCGATCGACCATACCGCGGCCGAACGCGATCCGTCCGGCGACGTCGTCGTACTCGAAGGGGTCGATCGAAGCGTTCGTATCCATACCGTCGCCACGACCGAGCGCGGGATAACCGTTCGCCCCCGGTGTTCCGTTCGCTCCGTGTTCCCCGATGACCCCGAACCGTCACCGCTCGACCTCGATCAGTTCCGAGTGCGCTCGTCGGTTCCGCTCCCGCATCGATCGGTATAACCCTCCAGTACCGAGTCCGTTAGTTCCGGCACTATCGACGGCACCCGGCGACCGGTTACTCGGTCGTGGCCTCGACTTCGACTTCGCGTTCGACGTACCAGGTCGTCGCGCTCGTATAGGACCACGGCTCGATCCGCAGGTCATTGGTCGCCTCGCGGATCTTCGGAACCAGCGCGCCGATCTCCTTCGCGGAGAGACCGACGTCCTCGGCGATATACCGGCTCTTGAAGTAAAACGACCCGTTACCGGCGCGGCGTCTCAGGAACCGTTCTAACTGCCGTCGTTTGCCCTCGGTGTCGGTCATGGTGTCTCCGTGCGGTTCGGGCCCGCTGATCGATGCTTCGACGGTCACCGATTATTTATACGCGTCCTATCGGCGGAATCGAACCGGTATCGGTCGACTACCGACCGGCGTCGACCGAGTACCGATCGGCTACTGACATCGAAGGCACCCGCTACTCCCGCCGTCGATCGTCGCGGCCGCCACGCTGGGCGGTCGCCGTCGTCGGCCGACAGCACCGTTCCGAAGCCGAGATCGGTTTCTCAGTCCTCGTCGCCGGCGTTCGGACGTTCGTCGTCGACGCTTCGATCGCCGACATCGGCTCCGAGCCCGGCGAGCACGTCGAAGAAGTCCGGAAACGAGACGTCGACGTGTTCGGCGTCGGTAACCCGAGTTTCACCGTCGGCGATCAACCCACAGACCGACAGCGCCATGACGACCCGGTGGTCGGCGTACCCCGAGACGCGCGTGCCGCGGAGATCGGACTCCTCGCCGTCGATCGTGAGCGTGTCGCGCTCTTCGGCGACCGACGCGCCGAGGCGTTTCAGTTCGGCGGCCATCGCCGCCACGCGGTCGGTTTCCTTGTACCGGACGTGCTCGCAGTTCGTGATTCGGGTCTCGTCCGCCGCGGCGGCACCGAGAGCCGCGATCGTCGGCAGGAGGTCGGGCGTATCGCTCACATCGACCTCGATGCCCGATAGCTCGCTTCCCGCGACGGTGATCCGTCCCGCTTCGCGATCCCAGGCGATCGCCGCGCCCATTCGCCGGAGCACGTCGACGATCGCGCTGTCGCCCTGGGCGCTCGGGTAGACCCCCTCGACTGTCAGTTCCTCCTCGGCGGCTAACGCACCCGCCGCGAGTAAATACGATGCTGAAGAAAAGTCCCCGGGCACGGTATAGGTTCCTCCGGTCGGTCGATAGCGCCCTCCACCGGGAACCGCAAACTCCGCCCCGTCGTGTTCGGTTGCAACGCCGAAATCCGTCATGACTTCCCGGGTGATCTCGACGTACGGTGCGGATTTCAGCTCCGTCTCTAATTCGATGTCGATGCCCTCTCGCGTCACCGCACCGGCCATGAGCAGCGCCGAGACGAACTGCGAGGAGACATCGCCGGGGATCGAGACCCGCCCGCCGGCGATCGGCGCGCGCCCGGACGGGTTCGGTCGACCGTCCGCCCCCCCGCTATCGGTTCCTGTGCCCGCGCTCGTGTCCGCTCGTTCGCCGCCCACGACGAGCGGGGCCCGACCGTTCGCCCGGGTGCTTTCGGTGCGTCCGCCGAGGTCGCCGATAGCGTCGAGCAACGGACCCTGGGGGCGCGACCGAAGCGAGTCGTCGCCGGTCAGCACCACTAATCCCGGACAGAGCGCAGCAGTCCCACAGATCAGTCGCATCGTCGTCCCGCTGTTCGCACAGTCGATGACGTTCTCGGGAACTCGGGGTACGCCGTCGAACCCGGTGACGACGAGCGCGGGTGCTCCATCGACATCGTTACCATCGGCGTCGGCGTCGCCGTCACGCTCCTCGTTCGCCGATGCGCGTTCGACCCCGCCGCCGAAGGCTTCGACCGCGCGCGCGGTCGCTCGCGTGTCGGCACTCAGTAGCGGCCGGCGGACGGTCGTCTCCCCGTCGCCGTAGCCCGCGGCGAGGATCGCCCGGTGAGTGTAGCTCTTCGACGGCGGTGCCCGGGCGGTGCCCGAGACCGCAGAGCGCGAGACGGTGATCTCCATGCCGGCCCGATGGGAGGCTCTCGTATTAGCGTGCCGACGAGCGGCGAGAGCATACCGGCTCTATTCGTCGCCGAGCGCTTCCCGCAGACGGGTGGCTGGCACCCACGCCGGGCGACCGCTCGGCATCTCGAAGCGGATCTTTTCTCGGTCTACTTCGAGTTCCTCTAACTTCCCCTCGGTGGCGTCTTTAGGGTAATCGGTTCGGTCGGCGATGTCGTCGGTGAACAGCGGCGTGACGGTGCCGTCGCTCTCGAACAGGTCGAAGACCTCCTCGGCGGTCGGCGTCGGATCACTACTCATTGCCACTTTTCGATCACGCTCGTACTTATCCGAGTCGGTTCGACGGCTATCGAGTGACCGCAGACGGATCCGATTCGCTCGCAAAGGAGAGTACGCCAGCCGAGGCACTATTACATCCGGTTACATACCGTTATCCGAAGATGCCGATCAGCATCGACGAGTTCGAAAGCGCCTCCGAGGAAGGCCTCGGGATCGCCGACGGCACGAACGCCGACCGTGTGCTCGAATTCCTCGCCGGACGACCGGAGAGCGCGTTCACTCGTAAGGAAGTTCAGAGGGCAACGGAGATCAGTCCCGGAAGCATCGGCGTCGTACTCGCGCGCCTCGAAGCGAAGGGTCTCGTCCGTCACAAGGGAAAATACTGGGCCATCGCCGAGGACGATCGACTCGCCGCCTACCAGTCGATGGTGCTCGGGACGCGTGCCGCGAACGATCGCTTCGGGCCCGAGGACATGGACGAGTGGACCGAAACCGCCGTCGATCCGCGCGAGCATCGCTGAGAACCGATGCGATCGTACCAGTACGCGCGAGCACGAAAACGAAAATCGGCAAGCGGATGAATTCCGAAACGAACGCTCGGTTCGAGCGCGGCGACGTGGTGTAGGGACCCGATCCGTTCAAAACGGCCGATCAGCCCCGTCCGTGGCTACTCTCGAACAACGACGAACACCCTTTTGACGATCAGGAGTACACCGTCGCGACGCTGACTACCACTGAACGTGACGAGGCTCTCGTGATCGAATCCGACGACTGGGTACGTGGCGAACCGACACGCCAGAGTTACGTTTCACCGTGGACGGTAAATACGCTCAAGCATACCGATATCGTCCAGCCGCAGGGTCAAGTGACCGAGGCGTTCGTCCGGCGCGTCGTCGACGAACTCAACCGGTATCTCGACCCGGCGAACGGCGAAGCACAGTAGAGTCGTACAGAATGTGGTTGCAGGGAGTGCCTTCTCGATCGTGTTCCGAGTTCGAGAACGGTGTGTCCGGAGCACGAGGAGACTACTTCCGGTCGGGTTAGCCAGCGTTTTTGAGCCCCTCGTACTGAAACTACACACGTCGTGGATGAGACCGTCGAGTGGCTGACGAACGCCGACCGGTATCGCGGGCGGATACGCCATCACGAACGAACCGCGGGCCGAACGGCGACGTTCGCGGACCTGGACACCGACTACCGACTACAGCAGGCGTTCTCGCGCCAGGGTATCGAACGCCTCTACGAACATCAGGTGAACGCGATCGAGGTCGTTCGCAGGGACGAGAACGTCGTGCTCGCGACGCCGACGGCAAGCGGCAAGAGTCTCGCGTACACCGTTCCGGCGTTCGAACGTGCACTGGGTAGCAATGGCGCTCGCGGACACGAAAACGAGAGCGGAGACGACAGGGACGAAAACGGAGACACCGCCGGACGGACGCTCTACGTCGCCCCACAGCGAGCGCTCATCAATGATCAAGAGGAGACTCTCACGGCGTTCGCCGCGGACCTCGGGCTCGGCGCGAGCGTCGACGTCGCCCAGTACACCGGCCAACAATCCCGAGAGGAAAAGCGCGCGATCCGTGAGCGCCAGCCCGACGTCGTGCTGACAACACCCGATACGCTCCACTATGCCTTACTGCCGTGGTCGGGGCGGCTCTGGGAGTTCTTCTTTCGCGATCTCTCGCTCGTGGTCGTCGACGAGGTCCACGAGTACCGCGGAATCTTCGGCAGTCAGGTGGCGCTCGTGTTCCGACGGTTCGACCGACTCTGTGACCGTTACGACGTCGATCCGGGGTACGTCTGCTGTTCGGCGACGATCGGCAATCCCGCCGAACACGCCGGCAGTGTCACCGGCCAGCCCGCCGACTCCTTCGCCATCGTCAACGAGGATACGAGCGCCACCGGCCCGACCCACTGGCTGTTCTGGAACCCGCCGCTCAAGACCGAAAGTGAATCGACCGACGGGCCGGAGCGGCCGGAGCCGGGGTCGAACACCGGAGGCGAGAGTTCCCCTGAGGCAAGAACGGACGGCCAGCGCATAGCGGCGATCGAAGCACAGCGGTCGCCCGGAGC